>JASJEK010000345.1 GCA_030064915.1 Xenococcaceae cyanobacterium MO_234.B1 | reverse complement strand
GGAGTTGTTTAAAAATAAGTTCGGCCTTTTTGAGTTGATTGCGCCCGTCTCCACCGTTATCTGTTGGGTTACGAAGGCCGAACTTATTTCTGAACAGGCCCTATGCCCTTGGAAGGTTTTCAGGCATTGCCCACTACTGGGGTTCCAGAGTTTTACTGTTTGGTCTGCACTACCACTGGCGAGGGTTTGCCCATCAGGACTCCAAGCTACGGACATGACCCAATTACTGTGACCTTGTAAGGTTTTCAGGCATTGTCCACTGCTGAGGTTCCAGAGTTTTACCGTTTGGTCTGCACTGCCACTGGCGAAGGTTTGCCCATTAGGACTCCAAGCCACGCACCAGAGCCAGTTACTGTGTCCTCTATAGCTTAAAAGAGTTTGACCATCCGCAACTCGCCACAGACGAATCTCACCATTGGTATCCCCTCCAGCCAACAGTTTGCCATCGGGACTGAATGCCGCGGAAAGAATACTCCCGAAAGTTTGGGTAAAAACGGACTTTGCTAAATCAGAATGGGTGAAATTGACATAATGCAAGGTCATGCCCTGGAAGTTGGCTTGCCAAATCTTGAGATGGGAAAAGTCGTAGCCCGTTAAGTCAAATTGGAGGTGTCGGCAGAGGTTAATCAGGTTGCCGCCTCCATACCTGGATGATGATGCTGATTCGTCTCGCAGCAGACTAAGAATTGCCTGGAATTTTCCTTTAAGCGCTTTTGAGGTCTGAAAAGTCGTGCGGAGTTGCTCAGCAATGGGCTCCAAAATTAGCCTGGTTTGACTGTCTCTGATGTAATCTTTGACAGTGGTTTTGATTAGGGCGTGACTATGAAAGAGAGGTAGGGGAGCAGGGGCTCTAAGGGGGGACTTGAAGTTATCTATCGAACTCAGTAGGTTATCCGTGGGAATATTTCCCCCCTTTCCGGCAGGGGAGTAGAGGGGCGGAGGAGACCTTATCTGTGTAATCTCGCGGGTTACCTGCTCAATCAATCGTTCAGTCACATACTCCATCACCACAGGTTGTTGGGTGTAGCTGCCAACTTGCTTTTCAATAAGACTTCGCCAACGCAGAGATTCTAGTGCTTCCAATAATTTGGGTTGGGAGACAGAAGGGACAATATCTGCTGCTAATTCAGAAATCTTAGTCCACTCCCGATTAATTGCTAGCCAATACATAATCGTCTGTTCTAAAGGGGAGAGACGATTCAACTGTTGGTCGAGGAGTTTTTGAATGCCATTGAAAACGGCAGTGTCTTGCTCCAGAAATACTCCAATCTCGCCGTCGAATAATTCTTGAATGGAGGTAGCAACAATCTTGAGTGCTAGGGGATTACAACTATAGCGTACGCACAACTGTTGTTGCTGTTCTTCTGATCCTACTAGTCCACTGGCTTGAATCAGAGCCAATGAAGCTTCCTCTGAGCCACCCAGATGCAGCGATCGCACTCCTAACTCAATCCCTTCAAAAGTGGCAATTTCGGCGTTTTTTTCCCGTGAAGTGAGGATGAAACAACTCTGGTGGGCAGTTTCGCCTACTAAAGTGAGTAATTCTCCATATTCCTGATAACCAGAGCGATATTCTCCGGCTCGCTCCCCTGCCTGTAAAATGGCTTCCATATTATCCAAAATCACTAAGCAACGAGAGGAGCGCAAACACTGGAGCAATTTCCCCATCTTCCCTTCAGTTTCCTGTTGCTGGGAGAGAAAGGGGACTAACTCGCTCAGGAGAGTTTCTAAGGGTGGGGCATTGCGTAGGGATCGCCAAATCAGATACTCGAACTGCTCCTGAAGCTGTTGCGCTATTTTCACTACTAAGGCAGTTTTGCCAATTCCCCCCATGCCTAACACTCCCACCAGCCGACAGCGGTCAACCTGAATCCAGGTTTCTAGAGTGGCTAGTTCTGAGGCGCGCCCGTAAAATACTGACACATCAATGGCTTCTCCCCAGTCCTGTTGAATGGGAGTGATTTGTTGGCTGCTCCCTCTTGTTGTTGGAGTTGGTTGGGCTTAGTCCTTTGGGGTGAGGGTTAGATTAAAAGCACTAAAGTAGTCTGACAGGGAACGCTTGTCTACAGGAGTTTGGCGCCGACGTACCTTGGTGAGGGTATTAATACTGAGTCCCGTCAGCTCATTCAAATCTTCCAGGGTGTAAGCCTGTCCTCCGTTAGCTTCCATTTCTGATTGTTTCTGGGCAGCTTCCAGGCGTTGCCAACCCACCGGAGAGAGCATCACTCCCCGCTTGCGCTTTGACTGTTGGTGGAAGCTAGCCATAGTTGAAGTTGGCCCAATTTAACTGTGCATTATTTCCCCTGAAATTATTTTACAGTTAATTGACCCTTAAGTTGTGAGCTTAAGTTGTGATCTTGAGTGGTACAAATTGGGCAACTGCTTCAAACTAGAGATATGCCATGAAAAACCACAACAGTACAAATGAAATTAAGGAGATAAAATCATGGAAGAATTTAATACACCTGTTGGATTGCTTTCATCAAGAGGCGAAAATTGGAATATTAACGTTGATACAAGCGGTAACTTGACATTTAATGCTGATAGTCTTACTGATGGTACTACTAGAATGGTAATCAATGACGAGACAGGTAACGTCGGCATCGGGAGATCTAATCCACAAGCGAAGCTAGATGTTAATGGTACATTTCGTGTCAATGAAGGAACAATTTTCTCCAGAATTCAAGCTGGTACTGCTACTGTAGGTAACAGTACTTCAAGACGGAAGAATATAGTTGTAAACTTCCCCACACCTTTTTCAAATCCTCCCAAGGTAATTGCTACTGAGAAACATGGACAGAATTGAATTCTTTGAATCAAATGGGGCAAGAATTTATGGCACACTTACCCTGCCTAATAGGTCAGAAAAATCCCCTGCTTGTCTCTTTATTGGAGGATCTTTTCCTCAGACACGAGACGGAAATCTAGATAATTTACAAACCGATTGGTTTCCCACTCCTTTACCTGAGCGAAATCTGTTCCGCGATGAAGCAAAAATTTTGGAGCGTCTCGGCATCGCTACCTTTAGGTACGATAAGCGAGGCTGTGGTCAAAGTGAAGGGGATTTTAATACCACCAGTCTGTTCGATCTAGTCTCCGATGCCCGAATGGCATGGCAATGGCTACGAGGTTTGCCAGAAATTGATGCCGAAAGAATAGGAGTTCTCGGTCAAAGTGAGGGTGCCGTGATTGCTTTAATGTTAGCCGCCCAAGACCCCGACATTTGCTTCTACATCTGGCAGGGAGGAATCTATAATAACCTAGAACAGATCGTCAAATGGCAAGCAGAAGCGTTTTGGAAAGGCGATCGCGCCAAGAGCGATAACTTTAAGCAAAATGTCCCGCTGATGTATTGGATCTACAAACAGATTGACGACCTTATCGCTAGTGCTAAAAGGGGCGAAAATTTTCTCCGACTTGGAGATGAGGATTGGTCAAAGAATTTGTATTTGCAGGATTTAAAGGAGCATTTCGACAATCCGCCCTCTGCCTTTGTGGACAAGGTAAAATGTCCGGTGCTGATTTTACACGGTGAGATGGATCACAATACACCCCCAAAAGAGGCGTTACTGATGCAAGAAGCACTATTGAAAGCAGGAAATAAGAACGTAACAGCTCATATTTTTCCTGGACTGGATCACAGCTTCAGAAGACTAGGTGAGTCTAATGAAGATTTTGTGACGGCGATGAAACGACCTCTCGATCCAGTGATGCCTGAAGCACTAACAAATTGGCTAAGCTTCCTTGTCAATTCTTGATTAATTATCTCAAGGGAGATCGCCACATAACCATTGTTTCTAAAAAGTCCGTCAAAGCTAAATTTTTGAGCAAGCGTGGCATCTTAAACTGAGTCTCAGAAGCACCCTGCAAAAGAATTTGATTTTTTAAGCTCTCAAAAGTGCCATTTTTTACCAGCTTCAACTCAAGTGACCCAATACTATTGGCTTGTCTCAACTCCAGATAGGTTTTATTCATCTCATAAATAAATTGTTCCATTCTTACCTGGCATTGTTGTAAGTCAGGCGTTGTTTCAAAGGGTTGGGTAAGTTCCACGTAGATAGCATACCGCCACGGCTGCTGAGAAAATTCCATTCGCGTAGTGTAATCTACAATTTGGCAATCATTACCAAGAATTTCGCTCGCTTTAGTAAGAGCAGCTAAAACCGTGTTTTCGGTAACTTTCTCGTAGTAGAAGTTAAGCAGAGACCCCTGACGGTAGAGAAATTCTACAATTGGAGTTTGGTTATAGTAGCCAACGCATCTCACTACGTCCCCAAGTCTGTATCGGTAAAGTCCAGCTACCGTTGTTACCACAATTTCATAACTCTCACCTACAGAGAGGGAGGTTAAATCCAGTGTAGTGGGTTTATCTGTATCAATCTCACTAACCGGAATAAATTCAAAGAAAGCTGCATGAGGAGCGATCGCATAGCCAGGAGGCTGTTTTTCTGGTTCTAAGTTAACTCCAACCCAAGATTCAGAAGCCCCATAACCAGGAGTGTATATTGGTATATTGCCAGCGTAAAATTGCAACTTTTCCTGGTAAAGCTGCATAGACCCTGTAGTTACGCACTGTATGTGGGACAATTGAGGCCAGATCCTCGGTAAAATACCCTTAAATCCCTGTTGAAATTCATTTTTTAATACCTCAGCACGAGCTGGATTAGGTTGGAGGCAACTTTGCAATTCTTGCCGAATAGACGCATCCAGTACCAGGCTTTCATCAATTTGACCAGACTGAATATCATTAATCAGTTGCGACCACATTGTTTCTAAGGTTTGCAGAGCCTGTAAGACATTTGAGGCAAAGTTAGCCCCACTGATTATTTCCTTGAATTAGTTTTTTCATGGCGTTTCTTCAATCAAAATAGTGTTACTGGTCGTTGTTTGGCGCAGGACTCAACAGCAGATCGAATGGTTTCTCATATCGGGCATAAACTAAACATGGCTGTTGACCGCAAACAACTGAATGTTTCGTCCCACTTGGTAAGTTAAGATAGGAGTCTGGTTCTAAAGTTTGTTTGGTTCCATCATCAGCAATATAAGTAAACTCGCCCTCGCTCCAAAAGAGAACCTCTCGACTGGTATGAGAGTGGTGGGGGAAAAGATAACCCGCAGGTAAGCGAATCATCACCTCTGAAGCCCCTGTGGCTGGATTACCACTTAGCACAGCAACTTCTGCTCCTTTGGGAATTCCTTCTAGAGGTTTCCAGGTTACAGTCGATAGATCGGAGATCGCACTCTGGAGATTTTCCACCGACAGGGCTGATTGAGAAGGAAATAACATTGCTACTAACAACAGCACGAGAACAACCGCAGTTTTCATGAACTTGAATGTTGTTGTTTTGGCTCGGTTTAAAGTTTTGGATATCATGGTGTTTCTCCTTAGTAAAAGCTTTGATTAGGTTTTAAGTAGTTGGATAAAATTAAATTCATTGCGGCAATAGAGGCAACAGGTAACAGTGGAACAGTAGAGGCTCGCCCTCGACAACCAGGTATTGCTTGAAATCTAAATTAGTAATGCCCATTGGATTAGTTTTGACTTTTGATTTTTGTAAGGACTTTCGTTTAAGCTTGGTTGCATTTAGTTTGACTATGAGAATCCATCTTCTCCAGCACCTAGAGGGGTGCTAACTAAAGAATCTGTTGCCCTGGATACAAGACCCATGCCGATGAGTGTTTTTGGAAACCTATGTGGGGGTAATAATCTGTTGCTGCTGGTGCTGAAAGCAGAATCAGATTGCACTTTGGCTGAAGCTGTTGTTGCGTCAACTTGAGCAACTGTCTGCCAAGACCTCGATATCTTCTTACTACTTAATTTAAGATTACTACTTAATTTAAGAAGCGATCAAGAAAAACTAGGAACGTCGATTCAGTAATAAAGATTCTGGCTTTACTGTTGATTGTTGATTGAATTAGTGTTCTAGAGACGATCTTCTATCAGAGAATCATCCGCCTAAAACGCGATAGGCATCATAGAAAAGAATAGCAAAAGTGGGATAAAGGGTAACTACCATGCCAAAACCTCGGTTCAGGGGATTTTGTAAATAGCCAACCCAAAAAGCAATTCTGCCCAGCACGAATAAAATTGTCAAAATCGGGATTAGCTTCATACTATGGCTATCTAAAAAAGTAGAAAGAACCAAGCTGGCAGTGAAGAACAAGACAAATTGCTCTAGAGTGTTGTTTAGATAGCGCAGATGAACGCTCATTGAAGCTGATTCTGCACCAGCTAGGGGATTGATAGCGTTACTACTAAATCGATTAATGCTAACTGCAATAATTCCAGCTAACAGCATTAAGGCAGGAAAGATCTGACAGCGGAGAGTAAAAATGACACGCTGCTCCTGTGTATCCAGTAGTGGTAAAGACCAGGAAATGAAAAAATAAGTAATGAGTACAAAGACTGTCGAAAAAATAACAGCAGCAGTTGCACTCCAGATGACAGTTTTTTGTTGCTGATTTAGATTAGTGAGAGTAACCATTTACAAAATTCACTGTTAATGTGGGATAAGCTTGTTCTATCGATGCCACTTCTTTCTGCTGACCGATAAATTCGCTATAATCAGCTAAGTCATCCAGTCCGATCAAAGTGAGCACAATTTCTGCTCCTAACCAAAAGATAATTTTTCCCCATAGTTTTTTCCACTGAATTTTCATGATTTCCTCCTTAGAATTTTTGGGAGGGAAAGAGGACAATTTGAGTAACGCTAGCCTCCAACGAAATTAATATTCCTTTTCTATTGGTTAGGGTTGGATCTGTTCATCTTCATATACATAAGCTTTTCCTGGAAACCGGTATAAAGAGTAATTAATTTCATCAGTCCATCGGCGAGCGCTTCCAGTTGGGCTTCCATAAGTTCACCTTCAGCTTGGACAAAAGGGTTGTCATGGCGGATTTTTTCTTTGGTTGCATTAGCAGTACACTTTTCGAGTTTGTCTTTAGCCATAAGTTTCTCCTTCAATACTGATAAGTCTAGATTTTGGATGGGCTGAGTATAATGCTGTCCAAGCGCGATCGCTCCTTTAGTTTCCCCTACTCCGAACTCAGGTCGATGAGTCTCAATTTGGTTGTGTAGTCAAATTTGCCTAAACCTGTCGAGCTAGCATCATAGAATACCCCTCATTTTTTTTGCAGCAAGGTGGTTTGTGCATCCCAAAACTTGACCCATACATCGCAATACTCTTGAGCAAGTTTTTCGATTTCGCCGTATTTCTGAGGAGTTAATGCTTGAATAAGTACATACCACACATCGTTAGCATGGTCATCGTCCCTATAGCTCTGTATTTGCTGCTGTTTTTTACGATTTTTAATTAA
This sequence comes from Xenococcaceae cyanobacterium MO_234.B1, assembly GCA_030064915.1. GTDB lineage: Bacteria > Cyanobacteriota > Cyanobacteriia > Cyanobacteriales > Xenococcaceae > JASJCP01. The sequence goes on along the minus strand of JASJEK010000345.1, from coordinate 330 downwards.
TAAATATTCAGTGCGTTTCCAATTATCAATAGCTTTTTTTTGTGACATAATTTTTCTCCTGAAATGTATTTGTGTTGGTAAAAAACATAGTACTGAGAAAGTACCAGGCAAGATTAGAAGTAAGTTTTAAGCTGTACTCTTGTAGTTTGCCAATATTGCCAAGAAAGCACCAGGCAAGATGAGAAGTTAAGCAGACAACTTAAGCTCAACAGTACTTAAAATTACCAATGCTAGTTCCCAAGCACTTTTGGAGACTTACAAAATCTGAGGTTCTAATCAAAAGGCAACAATAGCTTAAATTAGATTTAATATGAAAGAAACAGGGAAGCA
>JASJEK010000091.1 GCA_030064915.1 Xenococcaceae cyanobacterium MO_234.B1 | reverse complement strand
GTTTTCATGATGATTATTTGAAAATTATTCTTCTCTATAGTTCCCCAAGCATCCTTTAAAATAACTATTATCAATCAAGTTATATCACTTCTATTTAAAAAGGCATTGAACATATATTTTGTAACCGCGTATGGTATACGCTCTATTTATAAGAAATAAAGTACAAATTCATAGAGTGTTGGTCTTAAGAAGAAGTTAAGACAGAAACATTCTCTTTGACCACATTTAATAATTTCTCTGGCTCAAAAGGTTTAGTTAGATAATTATTAGCTCCAACGATTTTGGCTCGCATTCGATCTATAATGCCATCTCTTCCTGTTAGCATAATGATAGGTACTTCCTTGAATTTTTGAGAACGTCTTAACATACTACACAAGTCATATCCATTAATCTCAGGCATATTAATATCCATCAAAATCAGCATGGGCTGTTGACGAGATAAATTTCTTAAAGCAGTACTAGCATCAGTTATATTAATTACTTTATAACCACTAGCTTGTAAAATCATTGTGACTTGTTTTTGTACCGTTTTACTGTCATCAATACAAGCAATTACAGAAGATGCTTCTGAGCTATTATTTTCAATTGGTAACGAAGGTTCTGCTGATTTTATTTCTGATTTATTATCAGACTTGATTGGTTGAGTATTTAGGGAACGAGTAGTAACTGCTGATGGATGAGATGAAATTTTTGTTTCATTAAAAGGTAAAATCTCAATGATGTTCCCTTGAATAAAAAATTGGAGATAACCTGCTAAATCTAAAACCTGTATGGCGAATAAATCAGCCAATTCATATAAATTAACTTTTCCAAATAATGGATTAACCCAATCAGAAATTTTTTGACTACTGGCTATTTCAGCAAATTGGGCATTATTCTGAGTTAAATTTTTCCAAAATTTATAAAAACTAAACGCGTTATTTTGCGGTAAATAAAGACGACTCAATGGAGATTTAATATAATTTTTTACTTTCTGCCAAGATTCTATTTGTGGTCGATCAATAAGACTTTGCCAAGAAAAATGACTTATAACCTTTCCAGGTAATTTAGTATCTGATAAGCGAATTCGGGCTTTACCAAGACTTAAAATTTGTGTTAAGGCTTCCTGACTAAGTTGCCGTAAAATTTGTTGTGCATCGACGGCAGACACTTGATTTTCCGAAACCCACTGATATATTTGTTCATAGTCAGAAGTTTCCTGTTCGATTTTAGGTAGTGGAAAATTAAAGGAAAACTGTTGCCATAAGCAACTTAATCTTGGTCTTTGCCCTACATTGCTAGTAGCATATTGTAATTTTCCTTCGTGTAAATATATTTGCCATCCAGCAGAAGCATCCTGTGGCTCTGAAATAATACAACAACCAGACCAACCTTGTTGTGATTTAGTTTCTAGCAATTCGTTGGGACTAGTAAAACTGCTATCGTTCATAGGATTAAAAATAGGATTTTATAATATGCTTTCGGCTCTGACACTTATGATTCCCAAAAAACATAATGGATTTAACAAAATCTTTAAATAAGGTATGTGCTACTAAGAGGGGAAATGGTTTGGTTATTGCAGGAGAACGTTCGGGAGTCGGTAAAACCACTATCACTTTGGCACTACTAGCATTTCTGGCTCGTCAAGGTTACAGAGTTCAAGCTTTTAAAGTAGGCCCTGACTACATCGATCCGATGTTCCATACTGCTATAACAGGGATTCCTTCTCGCAATCTCGATCCGATTTTGACTTCTCCTAATTATGTGCAATCTTGTTTTACTCGCCACTCTCAGGGAGTTGACTATATTGTGCTAGAAGGAGTAATGGGATTATTTGATGGTGTAAAATTCCAGTCTTCCATTGATGATTATGCTAGTACTGCCCATATTGCCAGAATTCTCCAGCTTCCTGTAGCCATAGTTATTGACTGTTCCCGTTTATCTGGCTCGGTAGCTGCGATCGCTTATGGTTATTCTCGCCTCGATCCTCAAGTCCAAGTTGCTGGAGTAATCTTAAACAAAGTAGGAAGCGATCGCCATTTAACATTACTGCAATCCGCTTTAGCAACAATAAAAATGCCTATTCTAGGTGTTTTTCGCCGTAATCAAGAAATTTCTATCCCTGGCCGTCATTTAGGTCTAGTCCCGACAGAAGAACTACCTCAAATGAAGTCTATCAGGGAAAAAATAGCAACACTGGCAAAAACTTGCTTTAACTGGGATTTGGTTTTACCCCTACTTGGAAGCTCATATAAGCCTCATATGGGAAAAGGCAGGGAGCAGAGGCAGGGGGCAGGGAGCAGGGGAAGCAGGGGAAGCAGGGGAAGCAGGGGAAGCAGGGGAGCAGGGGAGAGGGAAAATAAGGCTTATCCAAACAGTATTCCAAACAGTATTAATTCTCCATCCAGGATTAAAATTGCTGTTGCACGCGATCGCGCTTTTAATTTTTACTATCAGGATAATCTCGATATTCTCCGAGAATTAGGAGCAGAATTAATCTTTTGGAGTCCCCTAGAAGCCAAAAAACTGCCCCAAGATATTGCAGGAATGTATTTTGGTGGCGGATTTCCTGAAGTTTTTGCGGAAGAACTTAATGCTAATTGTGCTGTGCGCCAACAAGTCTATCAAGCTATGGTTTCGGGAATGCCTATCTATGGCGAATGTGGTGGATTAATGTATCTATGCGATCGCATAGTCGATTTTCAGGGCAAAAGTTGGGATATGGTAGGTGCAATTCCCACCACTGCTAGAATGAGCCAGGGTTTAACCCTTGGCTATCGTCAAGCTACCCCCTTAAACCAGAGTTGTTTAGTCGCTCCTGAATCTGGTTCAATCCTTTGGGGACATGAATTTCATCGCTCCCAACTAAATGTTTTGCCTCAACACCCCCTATGGCAAATTCAAGGCTGCGATCGCCATAGCCCAATAGCTCATGAAGGTTGGCAAATCAAGCAACTTCACGCCTCTTATATTCATCTTCATTTTGGTGAATCTAAATTTTTACCCCAAAGATGGCTCCAATCTTGCCTAAATTATAGGAATCAGTTATGATAGCCGTAAGTTGACTAAGAGGAAAACCGCTTAGGGAGAAAGGAGGTGATGCCCATGATAGACAGTAGTAAAACCATGGGTCTCCTAGTTGATAGTAGTCGGCTGTGTGCCGAGGCTGTTCTCTAGCAACTGCCCAATAACCTCTTCGCAGGTTAGCTTAGTGTCTGCTTGAGTCCCACTCGGCAGTCAGACTTCAACTAGAAGACCCAAGCTTACCGCCCTCACAAACTAATGATTTTTTTGGCTCTTATTACTAACCCAAAACTATCGTTAGGAGTGGGGGCGGATGGCTTTTAAGGGTGAAAGAAATTTTTACTGGCATTGCCACAACATTAAACACTATTACAAATAAACACTATGACAAATTTTCATGTGACAATTTGTAAACTGTCACTAGATAATCCCAGACTTTTAAAAGCTTCCCTATACTTTTAAGAGTGTGAGGAGTAAGTGTAAAAGAGAAAGGCTTTGGGGTCGAAACACGGAAAGACTCCCAAAGCCTTTTTCTTATTTTATTAACAACCAAGTATTTAAAATTTAGGGGTTTGGCATCGCCAAACCCCTAGCTCATGAGATGAGGTTATGCTCAGAATCTATACAGATGATTCTTGTTGCTGATAGAGATAGTAGTAACGACCTCTCAAAGCCATTAATTCTTCGTGATTACCTTGTTCGACAATTGAACCAGCATCCATCATCACGATAACATCTGCATTTTTAATTGTTCCCAGACGGTGGGTGATAAAAAATACAGTACGACCTTTCAAGGCTTCCTTAAGATTGCGGGATACTTGCTGCTCCGTATTATAGTCCAAAGCACTAGTAGCCTCGTCCATGACTAACATAGCAGGTTGTTGCAAGATAGTACGAGCGATCGCAATTCTTTGTCTTTGTCCTCCAGATAAAGCGGAACCCCTTTCTCCTACCCTGGTATTGTAACCATTAGGTAAGCCCATGATAAATTCGTGAGCAGCAGCAATTTGAGCAGCAGCAATAATCTCTTCTGTTGTCGCATCAGGATTAGTTAGAGCAATATTCTCCATGATTGATCCTTCAAACAACAGAGTTTCTTGAGGTACTACTCCAATTTGACGACGTAGAGAATACAGCTCCACACGGTTGATATCATAGCCATCAACCAGAATTCTTCCTGATTCTGGCTCATACAAGCGAGAAATTAACTTAGTGAGGGTACTCTTCCCAGCACCACTTTGTCCCACTACCGCAGTAAAAGTTCCAGGGGGAATATCGAGATTTACATTATTAAGTTGCAAAGGCCCAGTGTTTTTGAACCTAAAAGAGAGATTTTCGTATTTAACTGCTCCCTTAATAGCCGGCATGGGAATATTGTTGCGGTCTTGTTCTGCTTCTTCTGGATGATCTACAATATCCGCCAAACGTTCCAAAGATAAAGCTGTTTCTTGGAAATTTTGCCACAACTGAGCCAAACGCATAATGGGAGAAGTTACATAACCAGAAATAATCCTAAAAGCAATTAACTGACCCAAAGTTAGTTTGCCATCTAGTACTAGAAACGCCCCCATCCCAATAAGTAATACGCGAGAGAGTTTATTGAGAAAAGCACTAGCAGAACTAGCCAAAGTAGAAGTAATTACGGTTTTAAACCCAGTAGAGATATAACGAGCATAGCGTTCTTGCCATTGCCAACGAGAACGTAACTCAATGTTTTGGGCTTTAACAGTTTGAATTCCTGTGAGTACCTCTACGAGATAGGATTGAGTTTCAGCATTTCGTTCTGCTTTAACTCGTAATTGTCTTCTAATAGTAGGAGAGAAGATTAAAGTTAGTCCAATAAAAACAGGAATAATTGCCAAAGAAACCGCCGTCAGTAAAGGACTGTATAACACCATCACGAAGATATAAACCACAGAAAATATTGAATCCAATACCACTGTGAGGGCTGTGTTTGTCAAAAATTGACGAATTTTCTCTAATTCATTAACACGGGTGGAAATTTCTCCTACTGGTCGCCGTTCAAAATAGCGTAATGGCAGACGCAGCAGATGATCGATAACTTCTGAACCTAAAGTGAGGTCAATTCTATTGGTAGTGTCAACGAAGAGATAGGTTCTCAGAGTTGTGAGTAAGGCTTCAAAGATATTGAGAACAATTAGGAAAAAAACCAGATAACCCAGAGTATCAACACTATTTTGGCTAATTACCTTGTCAATGATCACCTGAATCATCAACGGGTTCGCCAAGGCAAATAGCTGAACGAAGAAGGAAGCTACAAATACTTCAATCAAAATTCGTTTGTATTTTTTTAAAGCTGGTAAAAACCAACTCAAGCCAAAACGTTCTTGAGGAGTTTCTTTGGTTTTTTGTAGTAAGAGTACTTCTCCGCTTTCACCCCAGGTGGAAAGAAATTCCTCGGGTTTATGGTAGCGTAATCCTAATTCGGGTACAGCAATGACTAACTCCCGTTCACTGATAGCATAAACAAGAGCCAAGCTGTCTTGCCAACGGACTAAACAAGGTCCTTCTAGACGGGTAAAAGCTTTTGCCGGGATATTAATTAGCTGGGGATTTAAACCCATTAACTCGGATATTGCACCGCACAAAGGTAAAGATAAAGTACCTGTTCTTTGGAGTTGTTCCCCAAGAACGCGATTGATGACCTCTTTGCGGAAGGGCATATTAAAGTACTTGCTTAACATTTGAAAGCAAGCAACCCCCACTTCTAGGGTAGTTCTTCCTCCATAGAAAGGATAACCCTGTTTGTCAGTAGTCTGTTCTTCTGATTCTACGGTGGCAACAACCGGTAATGGTTCTTCTGCCTGTACAATATCTTCTCCCCATTCAATAGGAGGAGTAATACTGGTGGAAGTAGATGGTGATGATAAAGGAACTAAAGCTTCCTCTTCTGTCTCGTGAACATCCCGATTAAACCATTTACTGCGAGGAATAGATAGTAAACGAGCAGGCTTATCTCCTGTAACTACTATAGAACGACGATCTTTAGTAAATTTTAAGCGACTTCCTACAGGAAATTCCTCAATCTTACCGCCACCACTGACTAACCAAATACGATTATTCTCAGATAAGGGTCTAGTCAATTCTGAGCCTAATTCATGCTCTCCTGGAGGTAAATAATAAATTTCCGCTTCTTTGGCTGCTTCAAGAGCGAGACTTTTTAGTTCCCAATCCCCTTGGGCTTCTTTTTCTAGCTGAATTCCAAGAAGATCAAATATTTCTATATTAGCAACGCGATCGCGAAATTCTTGCTGTAACTGGGGGTATTTATCTAAAAGTTCCAGAAAATATTCATTATCCAGAGCTAGACAGACAACTTCTGTACTAGCCATAGCTGTTTCACAGGGGATATTCCTCACTAGATTAATCCAACCAATAATTTGTCCCGGTTTCAGTTTATCTACAGTGGTTGGCATTTTAGTACGGGGATCATAGCCAAGGATTCGTACTTCTCCTTCGGAAAGGATAGCGACTTGTCCCTGCATTTTTTCCCGCATGACTATAACTTTTCCAATGCCATATCTCAGAGGTTTGAGATTTTTGGCGAGTTTGGTAATTTCCTCTGGAGGAAGTTGATTAAATTGAGGAACAAGAGACAAGAATTGTTCGACAAGTTTAGTGGTACTTGTATTACTCATGTTTTAAGTAAGCTGAACTGGTGATTGCAATGGAGAAAAAGATACTTTCTGCTCGATTTCGGAATTAAGCCATTGACGGAATAATTCATCAAGCATTCTTTGTCGAGTGGGTGGGTCTAATTTGGCTGAGAGGAAATTTTCAAGTCTGATAATAACTATCCATTCCCCTACGCGAGTGGGTGGAATCAATTGACCTGGTTTGCAAGTAGCGAGAATTTGAGCAATCTTGGGATGAGGGGCGTTCATTTCTACTGGACCAATTAGTCCTCCCGTTTGAGCTTCCGAACCTTGAGAATATTCCATCGCTAGCTCACGGAAAGTACTTTCTCCTTCTTGGATACGAAAATATAATTCTTGAGCTAATTCTGCTCGATCAATTCTAATTAAAGAATAGACAACTCGGTCTAGTTGAGATTTGCGTTGCAGAAAATATTGTTCTACTTTGTTTCCCCAAGTCGCCTCTTTATATTTATCAATTTTAAGTCTTCTTATAATAATTTTTTTAAATTGTTCTTGAGTTAAACCTTGTTTTGCCAACCAAGCTTGGATTGCTTGTTCCGTTGAAATTTGGTTTTGCTGACAAAATTGATTGTATGCTAAGGTTTGCTCTTCTTCTGAACATTCAATTTCAGAAATAGCCTGTTCAATTATAATTTCTTGAGCTAATTTGGGCAGCATTTGATATTCTGCCAGCAAAGGGACTAAATCCTCGGCTGTATAAACTCGGTTACCGATTTCTAAAACTATACCCATACTTTTATTACATAATTATTGCAGAAATTTGCAGATTGATAGAGACTACGAACGGGAAAAACTCTAGCAGCACTTTCAGCCATCTCAAAGATTAAATTACTACAGAATAGTTTTCCTCTGTCACCATCTCTTTAATTTTGCTATTCAAACTTAACCTAAACAATAGTAGAATGACATCTACTACCAGCCTCGAAAGATTAATATAAATGTTGTATCAGTCTAGTAGTTAGGGAGTGATTGAATTGAGGGTTACCCTACCTTATGATACAGCTTCTTCCAACAAGACTACTGCATAAGCACAGATACCTGCTTCTTGTCCAATAGCACCTAATTTTTCATTAGTAGTGGCTTTGATACTTACTCGATCATTCTTAATTCCCAAAGTCTGGGCGAGTTTATTGCCCATAGTTTTGATATAGGGCTTAAGTTTGGGGCGTTCTGCTACTATTGTTGAATCAATATTGCCGATCTGCCAGTGCTGAGCACGAATAAGTTGGTAAACTTGCTCTAATAGGGTGAGACTGTTTGCCCCCGACCATTTAGGGTCGCTAGGGGGAAAGTAATGTCCGATATCTCCTAAGCTGAGTGCGCCTAGCATAGCGTCCATAATGGCATGGGTTAGTACATCTGCATCGCTATGTCCTAATAAGCCTAACTCATGAGGAATTTCGATACCTCCTAGGATTAATGGTCTTCCTGGAACAAGGCGATGTATATCGTAACCGTTACCAATGCGAATTTTCATTATTTTGTGTTTATTTACATTAATGTAGTATTTATGTTGTGCCACTAAAAATATGCACAAGCCATCTCAAAACAAAATATAATTTGATTACTTTGACGGTGAGAGATGCTCTCTAGTCGGGAGCATCTCTCACCGTGTTGATAAAGAAAAGTTTATCATTGCGGTTTTTGGTTTTTGATTTATTTTGATAAAAAATATTATAGTAATACGATTGATTACTTAGGTTGCCACTAACCTTAATCTATATCTAGTTGTAGATTGTTATGCACTGAAGGAAAGAAGGTAACTTAATCTAATCGTTATGAGATATTTAAATTTGCTTATATTATCTTTAAAATTAGTCAAAATTAGTCTGAGATTGATCGATATGAAACAAAAAACAACAGGAATTATAAAAATAAGTCATTGGCTCAAGCGGTTAATTTTACCAGTATTCTGTTGCTTACTGATGGCTACTCCTGCCATGGCGACTGGAGTTTATGATTTAAACAGCCCTAATACTCAAGATATTTGGGTTATAGATCAAGCTGATGAAATTAGTTTGGCTAATGAAAACAAGTTAACTAGTATCTTCACAAAAACGGCTGAGGAAACTGGTCAAGAAATTAGGATGGTTGCAATTCGTCGTCTAGACTATGGTGAAACCGTTGATAGTTTGGCAGATGAAATCTTTGAAACTTGGTATCCTTCTCCCTTAGCGCAAGCCAACCAAACTCTTTTAGTCATGGATACATTAACTAATAACGTGGCGCTTCGTACAGGAGCAAAAGCAGCAGAGGTAGTGACTCCTGATATTGCCGAAAGTATTGTTAAAGAAACTGTGGGTTATAACCTCAGAAAAGGCAATAAATACAATCAAGCTTTCCTCGATGCTAGCGATCGCCTAGTAGCTGTGTTGTCTGGAGAACCCGATCCAGGTCCTCCTGCAATTGAAGAGGAAATTCAAGTAGAAGGAACTTTTACTAAAGCGGAAGATACGGATGCTGGGAGTGCTTTCTTTTGGGTGATTGTGTTGCTAATTTTGGCGACAGTGATTCCTATGGTGACTTATTTCTGGTACGTTGGGTTTCCTGGGAATTAACTAAGCTAATACCTATTTTTTAGTTGGCACAATTTACAATCTGTCAAAGCTTTGCGGGATTAAACCTCCCGCAAATCCTCTGAATTCGAGAAAAAACCCTGAACACCGCGATGGTATCTGACGAGGCAACCTCACTATCGGGAGCAGTCAACCTTTATCCCTTGGGTCCCTGCGCCAAGGCTCCTCTGCCTGCACTCGCCATGCAAGTGGATGGTTTAATTAGGGTATTATTCAAGCCAACTCAGATGCTATTCTATGATTTGGTCCAAGACTGAAAATATTAATTGTTATTCTTAGATAAAATGACTATGGCAAAAGTTCTTGTCTCCGATCCCATTGATCAAGCTGGGATTGATATTCTCTCTCAGGTAGCCCAGGTAGATGTCAAAACTAAGCTACCTCCAGAGGAATTAGTTAAGATTATTTCCAAATACGATGCTTTGATGCTTCGTTCTGGGACAAAAGTTACCAAAGACGTAATTGATGCAGGTAAGAATCTCAAAATTATTGGACGTGCAGGGGTTGGAGTCGATAACATTGATGTTCCTGCTGCAACCCGTCAGGGAATTGTAGTGGTAAACTCCCCTGAAGGGAATACCATCGCTGCTGCTGAACACGCCTTGGCAATGATGCTCTCCTTATCTCGTCAGGTTCCCGATGCCAATCAATCAGTTAAAACTGGCAAGTGGGAACGGAAAAAATTTATGGGCAATGAGGTATATAAAAAGACTTTAGGAGTAATAGGATTAGGCAAAATTGGAGCCCACGTCGCTACCGTAGCACGAGCTATGGGAATGAAGTTACTTGCTTACGACCCTTTTATTTCCAGTGAAAGAGCAGAGCGTTTAGGCTGTCGCTTAGTCGATTTAGATTTATTATTTGCCGAAGCGGACTATATCACTCTACATATTCCCAAAACTCCAGAAACAGCAAATTTAATCAATGCAGAAGCCATAGCTAAGATGAAGCCTAATGTTCGCATCATCAACTGCTCTCGCGGTGGTATTATCGACGAATCTGCTTTAGCGGAAGCTTTACAAGCAGGAAAAATTGCAGGGGCTGCTCTAGATGTTTTTAGTAGTGAGCCTTTGGGAGAATCTCCTCTAACCCAATTAGGTTCTAATTTAGTTTTAACTCCTCATTTAGGAGCATCCACCGCCGAAGCCCAGGTAAATGTAGCTGTCGATGTAGCAGAACAGATTAGAGATGTTTTATTAGGGCTACCAGCACGTTCTGCCGTTAATATCCCAGGACTCAACCCTGATGTGATGGAAAAACTCAGACCCTACCTGAAACTGGCAGAAACTTTGGGGAATATGGTGGGTCAGCTAGCTGGAGGCAGAATCGAGTTATTAAATATTGGTCTGCAAGGGGAAATAGCGAATCAAGATACTCAGCCGATTATTATCGGTGCTCTTAAAGGACTCTTATCTCAAGCTCTAAGAGAAAGAGTTAACTACGTCAATGCCAAAATTGAAGCCCAAGAAAGGGGTATTAGAGTTATTGAAACCAAAGATACTTCTGTCCGTGACTATTCTGGTGGTTCACTCCATTTAGAGGCAGAAGGCTCAAGTGGTAAACACTCTGTTACAGGAGCCCTACTAGGAGATGGAGAAATTCGCATTACTGCTTTAGATGAATTTCCCATTAACGTTCCTCCCAGTGAGTATATGCTATTTACCTTACACCGAGATATGCCGGGAATTATCGGTAAAATTGGCTCTCTTTTGGGTGGTTATAATGTCAATATTGCGAGTATGCAGGTAGGCAGGAAAATTGTTCGGGGTGACGCGGTGATGGTTCTGAGCCTTGATGACCCTCTACCAGAGGGAATTCTTAAAGAAATTACTAAAGTAGCTGGCATTCGAGATGCTTATACGGTTAAGCTATCGTAGATACATTGTTGTTATAGAACCTGTTACCAGGAGAAATCCATGTCTGATCGCTGGTGGGAAATCGTCGTAATTTGCGACCCAGTTATGGAAGAATCAGTTTATTGGCAACTAGAGAAATTTGGTTGTTCGGGAACTGCGACCGAAAAAAAACCAGACTCTTGTTCCATCAAAGCTTATCTTAGTGATATATCAAGACAGTCCCTTGATATATCAAATCTATCTTTATGGTTAGAACAAGATGCTCTAATACTCGAAGCATCACCCCCTCAAGTGGATTGTCATCTCATTGATGACGAAGATTGGGCTAGTAGCTGGAAACAACACTGGCAACCCCAATCAATAGGCGGTCGCTTCTTGGTGTATCCTGCTTGGCTAGATCCTCCTCAAAATACTAATCGATTATTACTGCGTCTCGATCCTGGTGCAGCCTTTGGCACAGGCACTCATCCCACTACTCAATTGTGCCTAGAATCTCTAGAAATGCGTTTATCTCAGGGGGCAGAGAACCAAACTATTGCAGATATCGGCTGTGGCTCTGGTATCCTTTCCCTGGGTGCATTACTTTTAGGAGCTAAAGAGGTTCATGCTATAGATACCGATCCTCTAGCAGTAAAAACCACTAAGAGTAATCTAGAACTCAACAATATTAATCCACAAAAGCTTAAAATTTTTGAAGGCAGTATTGACAAACTGCCTCAACTAAAAACTACTTATGATGGAATTGTCTGCAACATCTTGGCAGATACAATTCTGGGGCTTTTTCCTCAGTTGAATAAGCTTACCCACGATAAAAGTTGGGCAATCTTAAGCGGAATTTTAGTGGAACAAGCCGATAAAATTGCCGATTTAGTAGAAGGGCAAGGTTGGACAATTGCTGCTCTCTGGAAACGAGGAGAGTGGTGTTGTTTTAATGTCCGACGCTCTGAATACTAATTTAATTTCTCAGGGTCAGAATTTCGACCCCATCTTTGGTGACGGCAACGGTATGTTCAAATTGAGCGGATAACTTGCCGTCTGCGGTAATAGCAGTCCAACCATCATCTAGCATGACTGCTTCCCAAGTCCCTTGATTGATCATGGGTTCAATGGTGAATACCATTCCTGGCTTAAGTCTTTTGCCTTTTCCTCTTGTTCCATAGTGGGGTATTTGAGGAGCAGTGTGGAATACGTGACTAATGCCATGTCCCACGAAGTCTCTAACTACTGAATAGCCATTAGCTTCTGCATATTCTTGAATTGCTGCGCCAATATCCCCAATTTTTGCTCCTGGCTTGACTGCTGCAATACCTCGTCTGAGGCATTCTTCCGTTACTTCCACTAATCTTTTAGCTTCAGGGGAAGGAGTACCAACGAAAAAAGTTCGAGAAGTATCTCCATGATAACCATCTAGAATCGGAGTAACATCAATGTTGATAATATCTCCATCTTGAAGAATTTGTTTGGCGTTGGGAATACCATGACAGATTACTTCGTTAACGCTAGTGCAAATTGAACGAGTAAAGGGATTATTTTTGGGTCCATAACCTAAAGGGGCGCTTTTCGCTCCCCTGGCTTGAGTCCATCTTTCTGCTTCGTCGTTAATTTCGAGAGTGCTAACCCCTGGTTTAACCATTGGTGCAAGGTAATCTAATAGCTCTGCTGCTAATTGCCCTGCTTGGCGCATTTTGTCTATTTCTCGTCTGGATAATAAAGTAATTTGTTCCCTTCCCATAACAGTATTCTTTTGGCTGTGTTAAAAAATTTAACATAAGTGGGGCAACAAACTAGCTTAACTTATATCCCTTTGCATTATCAGCCAAATACTCTAATCTTTTTGGGATTCCCAACCTGGTATTTCTCTTTGGCGAGAACGAGCTATAACTAGACATCCATCTGGTACATCTTTGGTTACTACCGAACCAGCAGCTACCGTAACATTTTCTCCCAAGGTTACAGGAGCCACCATGACACTATTAGAGCCTGTTTTGGTATCATTACCAATATTGGTGGGATGTTTTTTGACTCCATCATAGTTAGCGGTAATTGTTCCTGCACCTACATTAACGCGATCGCCTAAGGTAGCATCTCCTAAGTAGGAAAGATGAGCTACATTGGTATTCATCCCCAGAGTACTTTTCTTAATTTCGACAAAATTACCAATACGACAATCTGTTGCTATTTTCGCACTCCCTCTTAAGTGAGCATAAGGACCAATAGTGGTGTTATTTCCTACTTCTGAATCTCTCACTACTGAGTATAAAACAGTGACATTTTCCCCAATAATACTATTTTCGATCAAGCTACCAGGACCAATGCGGGTTCCAGCACCAATCTTACTGTTTCCACGTAAATGAGTCTGGGGTTCAATAACTACATCTGGTTGTAGTTCAACAGTTTCGTCAATAGTGATGGTGTCAGGATTGAGCATCATTACTCCTGCTTTCATCCAATGCTCTTTAATCCTCGTCTGTAAAATGTTGTAGGCATGGGCTAGCTGTAGGCGATCATTAATACCACTAATTTCTTGGTAATCTGAAGCATCTATCGCCATCACCCGATCCAAGTAATCTACGATTTCGGTTAAATAATATTCTTTTTGGTCGTTATCAGTAGAAAGTTTTGGGAGAGCTTCAGCTAATTTTTGCCAATTAAAACAGTAAATACCAGCATTGACGCGAGGATTTTGTTTTTGCTCCCTATTACAGTCTCTTTCTTCTATAATTTGACTAATCAGATTTTGTTCGTTACAAAAAACTCTGCCATAACCTTGAGGATTCGGTAACTTGGCGGTTAAAAGGGTGGCTGCATTGTTATAGGTTTGATGGGTTGTGACTAAATTTTGCAAAGTTTCGGGACGAAGTAAAGGAGCATCCCCGTTTAAAACTAAAATATCCCCTTCATAATCCTGTAGGTGGGGTATCAATTGTTGCACTGCATGACCAGTACCTAATTGTTCTCTTTGCTCAACAAATTCTACGTCTCGACGATGACTTAATGCTTGTTGAACTTTTGTTCCTTGATAGCCGATAATGACAATTTGTCTTTTCGGTTGTAGTAAATGACAACTATCTAATACTCGTTCTACCAGCGATCGCCCTGCCAATAAATGTAAGACCTTAGGGAGATCGGATTTCATACGAGTTCCCTTTCCTGCTGCTAAAATTGCTACCGCTACCATAACTCTTGAGATTGTGTATAATAACTCGCTTGGAGTATAACTTGAGTTATGGAATAATCGCAAAAGTATTTTTTGGCTATTTGCTGTTGGCTATTTGTTGTTAGCTATTGGTTGTTGCTTCTAAATTGGTTGTTGCTTCTAGGATGCCAATAAATTGGGTAAATTCTGCAACTAGTTGTGGATTCCGCCAGCCTTTTTCTGTTTCTTCCCCAATAATTGCCAGAGCTTCTTTTGGAGAATAGGCTTTTTTATGGGGGCGATCGCTAGTTAAGGCATCATAAATATCAATAATCTGAAATATTTGGGCTAAATAGGGAATTTGTTCCCCAGAAAGTCCGTCAGGATAACCTGTTCCATCCCATTTCTCGTGATGATTCCGAATAATGGGTAAAACTCCTTTACGATTGCGTAACGGTTTACAAATACTTTCCCCGATCAATACGTGCTTTCGGATTAACTCCCTTTCATCAGGAGTAAGCTCGCCTGTTTTGAGCATCACTGCATCAGGAATAGCAATTGTCCCAATATCGTGAAGATGGGCAGCAAAAACTAAATCGTTAATTGCTTCGGAAGCTAGTTTGAGATATTCGCCAAAAGCTTCCACTAGAGAAACCACTCTGGCACAAGAACCACCACGCTGAGAAGAGCGACTTTCTACAACTTTGGCGATAGTGAATAAAACTTGTTCTGTCTGATTTAAACCTTCGTTAAGCTGTTTTTGGGTGATGAGAGTTTTGACCCTTGTAGACAATTCTAAACGGTCTATCGGTTTGGTGAGCAATTCATCTGCCCCTGCTTCTCTGGCTTTTAGACGATATTCACGGCGATCTGCAACCGTCATCAAGACGATCGGAATATCTTGAGTTCTGATATCTTGCTTAATCTGCTGACAAAGGGCTAAACCATCTACTTCCGTCAACATCACATCTAACAGGACTAGATCTGGTTGAGTTTTAATGACAGATTCAAAAGTTTGAGCATCCCCATCAGACTCTAGCACTTCGTAGCCTTCCGGTTTCAGAAGATCGACCACTGTCATACGACTCAGGGGACGATCATCAATAACTAAAATTTTTGCCGAAGCTAGTTCAGAATGATTCACAATAGGGGCTTTAGTGGTATTGAATAGAGAAAATCCAGATAGTCGCTCAATCATTTTTTTTACATGGGAAGTTTTGGGATCGAGGTTTTTCAACTTTAACCTTAAATTCCCAATCTTGTTCTCTAGAAAGATATATTTCTATATTATTCTAGTGGAAAATTAGGATGATATTTTTAACGTTAACGTATAAATTAAAATTTTTACTAAGTTCACCCTAATTATGATATTTCTAGAATTTTTTGTAATCGGCTATTCCACTTACATTAAGTAAAAATTTTTAACTCAAAAAATAAAGCTCAAGGCTAATTAATTCAATAAAATTACGGAGCTTTATTATGTTAATTATTTAACAAGAGCCAACGTTTTTTCCATTGACTAGTAGGTTCTAGATCACTAGCTTCTTGTTCTTTTCGTCGTCGTTCTAGAATCACCTCCGCAGAATCTCGTAAGTGAATATCCCGATAGGGAATAGCTGCGCGAGTTTGTAAATGTTCTTTTTCTTGCAGGGAAAGAGGCAGAAATACGCTATTTTCGTTGGGCTGAAGTTCTTGATTATCCTCAAAACTTGCTACTGTACCAGGAGATTTGCGACCTAATCCCAGAGTAGACCCAAACTTGAACCCTGCTAAAGATAAAGCAGTACGCACCGCAGCAGCACAAGAATATGTCGCCAGCTTTCCTCTAGGCTTGAGACATTGGGCTACTTTGGCTATAAATTCTACACTCCATAATTGAGGACATTTAGGAGGAGAAAAGGGGTCAAGAAAAATCCCATCGGCTTGCCATTGTTTTTGACGCAATTGTTGTATGGTTTCTCTGGCATCTCCCAATAACAAGTTTCCTTGCAAGAGACTGGTTGTTACTTGATGATTAGTAGCTAATTCTGACAGCAATTGAGGTATTGGTTGTTTCCATAAGGATAATAAGTTATTTGCGATCGCTTGTTGGGGAACTTCTGCTGTAATCTCTAACCCAATTAACTCAATATAACATTGAGGATTAACTTGCCAAATAGCTTCTAACGCAGCAGCGCTATTGTAACCCAAACCATAACAAATATCTAAAATACGAATTGAGTTATTATTCCTGGCTAAATTTTGAATTTGGGTAGGCTTAATAAATTTGATTTCTGCTTCTTGTTTTGCACCATGATAAGAGTGGAAAGCTTCTTGAAATTCATCGGAAAAAAAAGTGTAAGAGCCATCTTTGGTTACTTGGGGTGTAAATTTTTGCTCGTAACTCATTTACCTAAGAAATTTTAAGTTAATCAACAAGTCGTACAAATCAGGCTTGTTTTTCACTATAAACTATTTTATTTTCTCTTAAACGACGAAAATATTAGTTATCTCTATAATCTACCTTTGATTTGGCGTTAAAGTTCCGGCACAACTCTTTTCTATGATTTTGCTCATACCAAGAAGGAATACTTTGAGTGGCTTTTTTTCTGGTGTTTCAGAGAGGATAGCCATATGGCTGGCCAAACTCAGTCCAGCTACTTGACGATAGGACAAGGGTACTGGACGAATTGTTGATAAGGGAATGTCAGTAAGTGTAGGTGGATGAGTGACAGGAATACCGCATAGTTCTTCAGTTCGGGTTTTGAGTAAAATGAGGAAGCGGTGAGAATTAGCAACTTGGTCAGAATTTTTTGCTTCTTGCCTTTTCGGATTGGACAGAAGAAACTGCTGACGCAAATCAACAACTGTAACATTTTGTGAACCAAAATCAGTTATACCAATACCACTATCAACAACCCAGTTAATAGGAGGACAGGTAATTGCCTTGAGAACGGCCTCAACCGGAAGGGCAAAAAGATAGTCTGCCTGAGCTGACAAGGGATCTTGTGAAAGAGTAAAAACAATGATACGTAAGTTATCTGGGTTAGTGCTGGTACTAGACAATCGCTTGAGTTGAAGGGTGGTATTGAGCATGGCAATCAGGTCTCTATTGAGTTAGCAACAACAAGGTTTTGGGGTTGCTCAATGAGTTGAGCAACAGTTTCTAAAAGTTCTTGGTTGGAACAAGGCTTGGTAAAGTAGACTTTAGCTCCCAGCGCTATAGCTAAGTGACGATGCTTTGGTCCACTACGAGTGGTCAACATCATTACAGGAATCTCAGAAAAGCGGGTATCTTGACGCCAATGACTCAGAAACTCAAAACCATTCATATAAGGCATTTCAACATCACAAATTACTAATTGGATATCTTCTGAATGCTGATTTAACTGAGCAAGTGCCTCTTGACCATTTGCTGCCTGTAACACTTTATAACCAGCTTTGGTAAGATTTTGCGTTAGAGTTTGTCGTTGAACAACGGAGTCATCAACCACCAACACTTTTATAGATTTTCCTAAGGGACTAGGTTGATTGCCGTTAGCAATCTGTATTTCCTGATCTTTTGGTGCGAGAGTAAGTGGCTCTTCTTCGACAGTTGTAACAGGCTTAAGAGTAGAGGGTAACTGAGGAGCAAGTTTTCGGAATGGAGAATTAGCTTTTAGATTAGTTTCCCTGGCTTGAGTCACCAAGACCGCTAGATCTATTACTAGGGTGAGACTGCCATCTCCTAAGACACTATACCCCTGAATGTAATTTGGTAAAGTTATGGTATTGCCGAAAGATTTAATCACCAGTTCCTGTTCAACCAAAATCTGATCGACTTGCAAACACAGCCTTTGCTGTTGATGTTTTAGCATGAGCAGAGGTTTGACTGAGTTTCTGGGCTTTACAGGAAAAACACTCAGGGATGTACTTTCATCGTTGGAGAAAGTAGGATACTGGTAATTAATCAAATCAGTTAAAGGAGAGATAGGAATCAGTTGTTGGTCTGATTTTTTTCCCCAACATAAGAACGTCTGTTGGTTTTGTCCTATCGTTGACTGTTGATGCTGAATCTGATTCGGCTGAGGTAATAAAACTTGGTCGATCACTTCAGAAAGCAAGGCATAGACAATACCCTGAGACTCGCAGATAAGTAAACGGGCAGTAGTCAAATTAATTGGTAACTGAAGTACAAAGGTCGTGCCTTGACCCAAGACTGAATTTACAGAAATTGACCCTTGCAATGTTTGTAACTGACTACGGACTACATCTAAACCAATACCGCGTCCAGACAACTGGCTGATTTTCTCTGTGGTGGAAAACCCAGGTTCAAACAACACTTCTGCCAATTGAGCTTCTGAGGCACTAGCAGCTTGTCCTGGGGTTAACAAATCTTTAGCGATCGCCTTGTCCCGAATACGCTCCCAGTTTAACCCTTGTCCGTCATCATTTACTTCTATGGTAGTACGATTACCTTGATGATAAGCTCGAATAGTAATTTGTCCCGTTTCTGATTTATCTTGTTGACGACGGATATCTGGCGATTCTAGTCCGTGATCGTAAGCATTACGAATCAGATGGAGTAGAGGATCATAGAGCTTCTCAACAATTACCTTATCTATGAGTACTCC
>JASJEK010000344.1 GCA_030064915.1 Xenococcaceae cyanobacterium MO_234.B1 | reverse complement strand
TACGGCTCTACTGATGAGCAAACCGCCTCGGCAGCAGACCAACTCCGTGCTGCTGGATATCAAAATGTTTCTCAACTTAGAGGTGGTTTGGCTGCCTGGAAGGCAAATGGCTACACCATTGAAGGAAACTCTGCTGTAGTTGCCTAAAAATTGGGGGGCAATACTGTTTGGAGGGCGCATCTTTTATTTATTGGTGGAGGTATGGGGATGTAGGGATATAGGGATGTAGGGATATAATTATTTTCCCCTACCCCCAATCCCCCAATTCTCCACTCTCTTTCCATTCAAGAAGTCAGAAGTCGTGATGTCAGTCGTCAGAATTACCAGTTTACTGGGGGATTGAACCCGCCAGTAACTGAAGACCGCTAAAAACTTTAGCGGGGGTCACGGAACCCAATTTCTTCGTCTAGAAATAGAAAGTCAACCAATTAATTTGTTAGTGAAAAAACGACTGACATCACGACTTCCTATTTCTGACTTCGAGCCGAAGGCGAAGATAATTCTCTCAAAGCTAGAAAGATCGATAAGACTTTCCCCCAATCTCGAATAAATTTGATATTCTAGAAACGACACTCACGTGAATGTCATTTTTTTAGCTCTCTTCAAAATCCGATTATGACAATAATTACTGCTTTTTGCAGCAGTGGGACAGGGAAAACAACTTTACTTAGTCATTTAGCTTACTACTGTGCTTTACAAGATATCGAAACAGTTTTAATAGAACTAGACAATCGCAATTCCTTGGGGACTTGCTGCGGACTTCCAGAATCAGATTTTTCTACTAGTAATATTTTTAATCCGAAGTTTTCGGGAAATTACAAATTACTCCCTTTATGGGAAGAAAATCTTAAGGGAAAAGCAAGAGTATGCCAAGCCAAACGGGAGGAATTACTTGCAACTGAACAATTCCTTAGTTCCCAACCCTTGGGAATCCTCAGATTAAAACAGGTACTTCAGAAATACCCTTTACCCCAACCTCTCATACTCCTTGACTCTCCAGGTCAAGAGGGTATAATGTCATCTTCTGCTATCCTAGCGAGCGATTATGTAATTCTCTCTATCGAGCCTACACCGAAAGCAATGAATGACGCTATTCGTTTCGTTGAAATCCTCTTAAATTATGAAGAACAATATGGAATAGAAGTTCCTCAGATTTTGGGAATTGTAGTTGGACTTTACAATCACGATATTTCTATGGCTCGTAGCATTATTGAACAGTTACCTGAAATCGCTGATAAAATTAACACTCAACTTTTTTCTCCTATTCGCTATAGCAGCGAATTCCTCAATTCTTATGAAGTAGGATTACCGCTTAATGTCTTTCGCCCAGGTCATGAAGGAGTTAAGGATTTTTATATCGATGGAAACATTTTCAAGAGTATGAGTCAGAAAAGACTTCGTGGTTTGAATCGTAATCATTTAGAAAACTTACCCGCGATCGCTAGTTACATTGTCAATTTAGTCAAACAAGAAAATGCCTAAACCCAAAAGAAATTTTGCTGGCTCTTTTGATGCTGTGGCAGAGAGGAGACAAAATAATCTTCAAAATAAACTGGAAGCAGCCAACCAAAGAATTGCCGAACTAGAAGCTTCGGTTGGGGAGCAGGTAGCCCAAGAAATTCCTCTGGACATGATCGAGGCCAATCCTAACCAGCCCAGAAAGTCTTTTTATGTAGTTCAAAGGATGAAGAACCTTCTTGCTGGTCAAGGTCAGAAACAGCCTATCATTTTAGTAAAGATTCCCGCTCAAGATAAGTACACAATTTTTGATGGAGAATGTCGATATAGAGGAGCCAAGCTACTAGAGTGGGGAACTATTAAAGCGGTTTTTATTCCCTACGACCCTGAAACATTTCAAGAAGATGTCTTGATTTCGGCTCTAAACAGAGCGTCTATTAATGCTCTCGATGAAGCTGAGGCAATTGTCAGACGAATCCAAGCCGAAATTGATTTGAGTGCAACAGAAATTGTCGATAAGCTGCTTTCCTTTATTTCTTACACTAGAAGGCGTGGTGAGATTGAAGCTTTAAGTTACTTAACCACTAACTATAACGACACAGAGGCCTACATTGAAACTTTGAAGTTTCGTGATGAAGCCGAAAAAATAATCTGTCTGACCATCGCCCACCTCGGTCGTTCCTGCATCAGTATCTCTTCTAACAAATTCCCCTTACTTAAGTTATCGTTAGATTTAAAAGAGGTAATTAGGGACAGGGGACTTAACGAGCGCATTGCTCTACGTTTGAATACAATTAATCCTGACAGTAAAAAACTAAAAGGAAAAATTACTAAACAGAAAGCATTAAAACTACGTCAAGAACTGGTCGATAAGATACTAGAGAAAGATTGGAGTGTGAAGGTGGCTAGCGAGGCAATCAAGAATGCTATCCAAGAAATAACAGGGCATACTAAGTCCTCTCTAGGACAATCTTACGCTAAATATCTAGATCGTATTAAAGTTGAAGATTTAACTCAATCCGATAAGGAGTTGTTACTAGAGCGGTTAAGGAATTTGATTACAACCATAGAAAAGAATTAGAAAATTCGGTAGTCCCTGCAAACTGATTGGGTTGAATTTATATTCAACTTTTAATCATGCTAGTTAGATAGTGTAGTACATCGTTTAATTCAGATAGAATAGATAAATTGGTCTTAATTGATGGCATTAATTAGGGCTTGAGAAGAGCAGTTGATACTTGGGATGATTAAGAAAAGAATCTACATCAATTTGACAATCTTTATAATAATAGGTGGAAACTATCATCGGGAATTAGTGTTCTGTCAAAATCAAAAGTGATCGCGCTCCGTTTAGATAGTAATCTAGTGGCTTTATTCATAATTATTTATTAATGATGATATTTCATAACTGCTACCTTTAATGATTAATTACTTTTTTAAATATGTTGTCTATCTAAGGTTGAATCGAGCGATCTTCACTGAGGACTTCTTCATAGGAGTAATCGGAAACAGACAACACCAAAACTGTAGTAGGAAGCTCGGCAGTCCATGAGATTATACGCTCGTAGTCTTGTCTAAAATCTGCCTTGGGTTCGGGCAAGCCCAGAAAAATTAGGTCGGCTTGCTGAGATGATTCGCGGAGAATTTGGGGAAAAGGTCGCTTGTCCCCAACAATTACTTGGACTTGAACCCCCAAACGTAGCTCTTCAACTAAATTATTGACATTTTCTCTGGCTGATTGTGCTGCTGTTTCGTCTTCTACTACCAGCTTGAGATTTACTTGAGCCTTGCGCCAGTCCAAGGCGGAACTCAGCAAATAAGCCAGCAATAACATCAAACCACCATTGCGGTTTAAACCACCCCACCAAACATCAACTTGCCGACGAAAAGCCAAACCGCCCTCCCTCTCTTGTAGGATAATGACATTACGTCCAGCGCGATGAATCTTAGTAATTAATTCACAGTAAGATTCTCTGTGTTCTGGCTGATGACTAGCACCAAGGAGAAAGGTATTGGGGATCAATGGTCCAATACCATAAGTTTCTAGTAGTTGGGATGCTCCCTCCAATAAACTCGGTGCAGTGACCAAACGGACCAAAGTCTGTACGTTCTGTTTCTCTATATATTCGCGGATTGTCCCTTCCATTTTTGACTGTTGTTGAACATTACGAGAGCCCAGAGGTAAAACACTAGAAACGGTAATCAAGCCTCTATTTTGAGTTAAGGCATTGGCTAGTTCAATCAAGCTCCAGCGTTTGGTAGGTGCGCCAGACAAAACTAAGATGTTAGGTCGCCAATTTTTGGGGTCTACTTCGTTACCTACCTGAAAAATTCCGGTTCGCAGCAGAGTCATCCACATACCCCGTCGTGTATCACCCCAGGTAGTTTGTAATTGCCTGCGCTGTAGCCAAAAATAGATTATTAGCACGATCATGGCAGCTACTATTGTAGCTATGGCATTAATCAAAAACATTACTGCCAAACAGCCCACTGCTCCTAGTAATGATAAACTCCAATGAACCCTAAATGCAGGACGAAAAGAAGGACTTTGCAAAAAACCTTCAATCCCCGCAGCTAGGTTTAACACCAAATATGTTGTCAGAAAAAACATACTGAGGATCGGAGCAATCAGATCCAGTTCCCCAATACAAACAGCAGCAATAACTACACCCAAAGTTAGAATTGTCCCCAAGCGGGGTTCGTCATCTTCTCCACTTCCTCTTCCCAACCAGCTTAACCAACTAGGTAACACCCGATCCCTAGCTAAAGCCTGAGCGACACGAGGTGCACCTAAAAGGCTACCAATGGCGCTGCTTAAGGTTGCACCCCAAACCCCGAGTAAGATAGACGGTCCCCAAACAGCCATTTGCTGCATAATTAAAGGGTCTTCTTTCAGGGTCAGGGCATCGGCTCGATTGGCAAGTATAATCGGTAAAGCCATATAAACCAAATATCCTACCCCGACAGCAGCTAAAGTACCTACAGGAATCGAACGAATCGGAGCCCGCAAATCTCCAGACATATTTACTCCTGCCATGATGCCAGTTACCGCAGGAAAGAATACTGCGAACACCGTCCAGAAAGATTCCCCATCTGTTCCCCACATCTCTATCTCAGTAGGCTCTAGGGGCTTACCAAAGAGCAGAGAAATTAACGATAGAGCGATCGCTACCATAATAAAATACTGAGCGCGGATCGCTAGTTTAGCCGAGGTAATAGCCAAAATAGCTACAGCTATGGTAGTAATTAGTGCCACATAAAGCTGGTTAAGATTACCAAAGGAGCGGACTACGCTTTCGGCAAAACCAATAGTGTAGAGAGCGACGGATAAAGCCTGGGCGAAGTAAAGGGGAATGCCTACTGCACCACCAGTCTCAATGCCCAAAGAACGGCTAATCATATAGTAGGCTCCACCAACACGAACCACTCGGTCGGTGGCGATCGCACAAATCGATAAAGCCGTCAGAAGAGTAATACTGGTAGAGAGAGTCACAATTATTAGGGTTCCCAATAAGCCGACATGACCCACTACCCATCCCAGACGCAGGTACATAATTACGCCGAGAATGGTCAGAATTGAAGGAGTAAAAACGCCACCAAAAGTTCCTAATCCCGAACTACTAGCAGGGATGGTTTGATTGGCTGTTGATTCAAGAGAAGAGGTTTTCATTATTTAATTCTGGTAGAGAGCGATTTGCTTGATGAGGCGCGACGAGCGCTTTTTGGGCTCAATGTGGAATCAGGTTAGCCCTCAGAAAATTTTGTTCCCCGAGAGAAAATCTTATTCCCTAGACATTTTCCTCAGAAGTTTGAGCAGCACCAAGACCTACTACATCCCTTAAGTAATTAAGATCGCGCTGTAATTGCAGTTGGTCTTCAGGAGACATTTGCATAACTTTTTCGATTAATCTCTCTGATTTCTCTAGATTTTTATGGGGACGTTCTGGTTCAGGAGTTATATTTTCTTTGACAAAATCTCGGTAAATATACCAAAGCACCTCTAGTGCTTTATCAATTTCTAAAGAATGAAGATGATAAACTTTTTTTTCAGCGAATGTTTTAGTTATCATAAAATACCTCTTAGTTATTTACTAAATTTAGCTACACTTAAGCAGCAATTATTTGTGATTTATATCTCAAGTTAATTCTAGATTTAGTATAAATTTATTGGGTAAATAAACATCTATCAAAAGTCATAAAAATTTCAATGAATAGAATTTAAAAAAATTTTTTGTCAAAATAATTGAGATTTTAGACTGAGCTGATCGGGCTGACGATCGGAAAATAAATAGAACTCTTGTCCAAGGTTTCTCTGATACAATATAAAATTGACTTTTTGTTGATTAAGAATGAAATATTGGCGAGCTGCCGAAACTTTCTTATAGCTAGTCTAGAAGAGCCAGAATTACTAAACAAGACTCTGAAAAAAAGATCAGAGTCTAATTTAACTATTTGATTCTCTGAAAAATTGCTAATTTTACCTCTAAATATTTTTGACTCCTCAGAGATAGAAGTAAATGCAACTGAAGTTTAAAACTTTAATTTTTGATTACATCCTAATCCTGACCTTGAGTTTAATGCAACATAGCAATCTAAATTATACCTACACCTTTGCCACCAGGAGAGTTAATTTCCTTTAACTCTTCGGCACGTCTTTGTTTTTCAGCTTTTTGCTTTTCTCTCAAATCCCCTGGTTCTTCATAATACATTTCTGGTTCGAGGGCATAATTGTTAGCCAATCCTTCTCGATCTACTGTATAACCAGAAGTTGTATCAAGTTCTCCTTCTTGTTCGGGGAGTTTTTTAAAGTTATCACCTTCTCTTTCCATTCTGGCTGCTGTTTCTGCTGAGGTGATTTTGCGATCATAATTAGCATCGTTGGGTGTTTTATTTTCCATGATTTTTATCTCCAAAGTGTGAGTATAATTAATGATTTGAAAAGCTACAATTACTTGTCAATATTGGGAACAATATCAGGACGCTCTTTATTTTCCCAACCAGCAGGACGTTTGGAATTGTACCAAGCAACAGAGCCGATAGTGACTGCTGCAACGAAGCCTAATCCTAAAACTGCTGTTGCTGCATAAGGGAAATGGGGTTCGTTACTAGCAATTTGTAATAAAAGATTCATAAATTTGCTTCTCTTTGTTTCTGAACTACTTATAAACTTATCTTGTAGAATGTTATTGCCACATCTCTCTTTGTATAGAGAAGCTATCAGTCTCAGGATAGATAAGAAGTAAGAAGTAAGAAGTAAGAAGTAAGAAGTAACAGGTTTATAGATTAATCATTAACTAAAATTATTATATCTTGGGACAGATGGTAATTATTCAGGTTGATTGATATAGTATTAAGTAATTAACAACTAAAGCTCCCATTCATTACTGGTTTTTTGAAGAATATAATTTTTAAACAAAGATAGGATTTAACTTCGCTTAAACTATTTTTAGCCAAAGCACATTTTAATTTACACTGTTAGTTTGTAACTTGTACTCAGCTCGACTTACGAATAATAGTCTAAATTTAGAGGATAACAATCATGACAGATAATTTACCAACTCGTGGTCAATTAGAAAGAAAACTATCTCAGGACATTCAAGCATTTTATCGTCGCCATTTAGGACATAGACCTTCCAAAGTAACTAGCCAGCTTTTTGATGCCAAACTAGCGATAATCATTGAAGATTCAATTACCAATGCCGAGCAAATTCTAGTCCAAGAAGGAAAAAGCGATTTAGCTGAAAAAGTACGTTCTAATCTGGATAATGCTATTCAGCCAGAACTAAAACAATTGATTGAAGAAATTGCTGAAGTAAGAGTAGTTGATATTCTAAGTGACGCTACTTTAAATACTGGACGCACAGGAATAATTGTTGTTTTGAGTGGGACTCCAAAGGTGCGTAATCCCGAAAGTATTCCTAAGGTGAAAACCTGAGAATTAGAAGTCAAAAGTTAAAAGTTATAAGTAGCTCCTGTAATACTATATTTTTAGAGAAAGTTTTTTAATATTGAATATGAATAAAAAAGGCATAAAAATTAGAAAAATAGAGACCCTACTTTCTCAGAAAATAAAAGATGTCTATCAGGATAAATTAGA
>JASJEK010000090.1 GCA_030064915.1 Xenococcaceae cyanobacterium MO_234.B1 | reverse complement strand
TTCGATTTGTAATTGCTGTCGTGCTTTTTGCTTTTGGGTACCGTAATCAATTAAGCACTGTGCTAGGGACTGGAAAGGGTTACTACCAGGACGAAAACATTTTACCATCCAGCGATCGCTTCCTGGGATTTGTTTTCCTAGACTGAGTTGATAAAATAGTCCTGCTTGGATTACAGAAGACTTACCACTCCCAGAAGCACCTACTACTGCTAAGGTGGTTTGGTGATTGATATGATTAATGAGTTTTTGAACTAAAGCCTCTCTTCCATAAAAGTATTGAGCGTTATTTTCGGTAAATGCTTGTAACCCCATATAGGGACAAACATTAATATCTAAAATAGTCGAATCATCTCTATTTCTGTAGGTTTTACTCTTCTCTGGTAAAACTTCAATTACCCCTCGCGTACCAGACAACCATATCTGAGGCACAATATTGCTTCCTGCTAACTCTACTTGTAACTGGGATATCCAAGTTGCTACTGATAACCCAGCTTCAGGGTCACTTTTTTGTAACGTAGAGACTAAGGCATTGGTAAACTGCTGTATCTCCTCACTACTAATATTTATTCTCTCTTGTCTCCCTATCTCCCTATCTCCTTGTCTCCCCGTCTTGATAGCATTCCAGTTTCTATCGTAAGAAAGAATACATTGTCCGCGGTCATATTCTAACTTCAACTCTTCTACCCAATCAGCAATACCATTCCCTTCAAGACAATCTAAAATCACAATCTGTTGGGTAACAGGAGACTGATGTAATATCTTTCGCAACCATTCACGAGAAATGTACGCACCATCACGAAATACTAACCAAGCTTCTCCTGCTTTCCCGTATTTAATTCTGCCTCGCAAATATAACAAGGCGGTGGTAGTTTCCGACTCCGATATCACAGCAGTATTGAGACAAGACTGTATTGCATCTTTGACATCTGTCCATTGTTTATTATTAGGAGGGAAATACTCTAAGTTAAATCTCCCTTTCCCTCGTAAAACTTTACTCAAATCTAGGGTAGCTT
The DNA here is from genome assembly GCA_030064915.1 of Xenococcaceae cyanobacterium MO_234.B1. GTDB lineage: Bacteria > Cyanobacteriota > Cyanobacteriia > Cyanobacteriales > Xenococcaceae > JASJCP01. Next base: position 18,191 of record JASJEK010000090.1, on the reverse strand, counting down.
GGTTAGTTCCCAAACCATCGACAATTAAAGCTTGGCGGGGTAAGCTACTATCACCCTTAACTTGACGCTTCCCAATAACCACCTTTCCGAAACCTTCTACTATCCGCTTCGGAGTCTGTAAAGGATATTCCGACTGTAATTGTCTTTCTCCTCGACTACTTTTTTGTTGGTTAATTAATCGTATTTGTTGATTACTGCGATCGATATACCGTAGAGTTTTGTGATAGACATATTGATATAGACTATCTGCTTCAATAATTCCCTTAGAGTCTGCTGCTTCTCCTCCCAACCCCCGCATTAAATAATAGGTAAAGACTCCATGTCCCAATTCGGGAAATTCCCACGACTGCTGATTTTGATCGCAAGATAACAACCCATAAAAACCTTTACTTTGTTGTGCTTTTTGGCGTAAGACTTGGACTAATTGAGTTGTGGGATTAGGTAATGATATCTTGGTTGTACCTCTAAGAGTCATTCCTCCGCTATGACAAGCATCTAACCATACTAGTTGTTGACTCCCTTGACAGTTTCCTAGCAGTCGTAAGATTTCATTTAAAGGTAAAGCTGTGGTAGCTAAATGTTTTTTCTGAGTATCTCCTAAACAAAGATATACTTGTTGGGTCGCAGCGTCTAATATTCCGTGTCCCGAAAAATAAAATAAGATAGTGTCTTCAGATTGAGCAGATGATATTATGTGCTGTAGACTGGCACGTACTGTATTTAATAATGGTTTGTTATCGGCAAAGTCATGATGTAAAGTAATCTCTCGCGTGATATCTGTCGTTTCAGTGAGTGCTTCTCCTAATCCTTGACAGTCTAAGGCAGAATACTGTAAAGAGGGTAATTCTGCATCTTCATACTGGTTTACTCCCACCAGTAATATCCACAGTTTTCCTATCTGGGTGGGTTGGTTGGTTATTTGGGGGGTTTTAACTGCGCGAGGACACATCGATGTTTCTAGAAAAGATGTCGGTATTTATAACTTTAGGTTAGGTGTCTAGGTTTTATGCAGTTATTTCACGCAAAGTCGCAAAGGAATATTATTCTGGATTCTGGTTTTCCGATTTAAGTTAATTGTTTTTTTGTCTCACGCAGAGAGGTCAGACCCCGCGTCGGCGTAAGACGCAAACGGGGCGTACAAGACGGACGGCTGAAATGGAGGAACGACCCCGCGTCGGCGTCAGGACGGGGCGTATAAACTGAGGAGGTTTCCTCCTCGTGATGCGCCCCTCCGCAAGGGAATGCGTTCCGATTCGGAGGCAACCTCCGACCGAAGCGTCCTCCTTTTGAGGAGACCTCGCGCATACAGCCCATCCGGAATGCTGACCTAGCAGAGGCGCAGAGGAATCAAGTAAGGGGTATTTTGTTTAGAAAAGTATAAATGATTGTCCATAGATGAATACAGATATACACAGATGGTTGATCTATTGCGATATGAGAATTATGTAGAGAATTGACCCTACGTAATATAAAATCTTGTTTTTATATTATATGGTGATCGCGATCAGCGAAGCTGGCAGCCGTGATCACATTTTATCTATTACAATTAAGACATAATAAGACGAAACATACTAAAATCCCCACACATTATTATGTCTTTGTCTTTAAAACTAGAACTCAAATCAGATAAAAAAGTATTAGTTACTAATTCAGAAACCAACGAACAACAAGAAGTTACTCTCGGATTTCTGCAACAAATAACCAGAGACTCTTTATTAATGCTAGTTCAATATAAATATTATGAATTAATCATTAATGCCGAGCAACACTGGAATCGCATTACAAAATTTAATCCAGAAACAGAAAAAATTAAAGAACTTTATATAGAACAAAAAGTTAGAGATATTATGGTCAATGATCGCTGGTTAGAAATTACTGATTATGACCGTGAAATGTATCATAAAGCTTTAGCTTGGATTGATTTATCTAATCCTAAAAAAAGTAACAACAATATTGATAAAACTGCTATATTAGCTGCTGGTAGCGGTGCTGTTACAGGTGCATTAGCTAGTAATAGTATTGGTGGTATTGGTGTTGCTGCTGGCGGTACTGCTTTCGGTGTGGGAATGTTAGGATTAGCTACTATGGGAACGATAACAGGTTTAGCTGTTTACGGCATTGGTAAAGCATTGAAGTAATAGGATTAATTATAAGATACTGCGATCGCCTAGTGCCTCGCTTAGTGCGATCGCATTTTTATTTTAATTCCAGTCATCTAAATTTAAAATCTTCTGAAAAAATACTTGCTGCATACTGCAAAGAAAAAGATTCAATATCCTGTTTATCTTCTTCTGTCCAAGTATTGCTATCATCAATTACTGCTACATTTTTGCGAGAAATATTATTTAAAATTAAAGCAGCAAGGCGAATTTGCTCCCTTAAAGATAAGTTATCTAATATATTTTGATAAATCTTTTCAAGATTTTGATTAGTAGTTGACATATTCATGTATTATAACTTGATATCTTAATGTCTATAGTACTAGTAGAGTCCTAAAATAATGTAGTATATCCTAATATTATATTGATTATCGTGCAGTAGGAATATAATCTCTTTGCGTCTTTGCGTCTTTGCGCGAAATTATTATCTTAATAGTTCTAACTTTTACTTCCACTGCTATAGACAATGTTTGTAAATTAAAACCTTTTGACTTGTTTCCCCTTAACGTTAAACCTTTTATCCCAATTTCTTACTTGCTACTCCCTACTTGTCTAAATATCCTCTGGGAGTAATCATCCAATCTTGGTAATTACAAGTATTACTATTGCCGATAATAACGGTAGTTAACATATCGATCGCAGTATCTAGCATTTTCTCTAAAGTCGTAATGGTAATCTGTTCTTCATCACGATAAACTGAGCGTACAATTGCGACAGGAGTATTTTTATCTCGATGATTGAGGAAAATTTCTTGAGCTGTAATAATTTGTTGGGTACGTTTTTGCGATCGCGGATTGTATAATGCAGTAACAAAATCAGCCATTGCTGCTGCTTCTAAGCGTTTCTTAATTACTTCCCAAGGAGTCAACAAGTCACTAAGACTAATAGCACAAAAGTCGTGCATTAAAGGCGCACCAACCCTAGATGCTGCTGCTTGGAGGGCAGAAATTCCAGGAAATACTTTAACTTGGGGGGTTTTTCCATCCCAATGCTTGATTTTTAGCTGTTCCAACACCAAGCCAGCCATGCCATAAATACCACAATCTCCAGAGGAGACAACAGCTACGGTTAAACCCCATTCTGCTAAGGATATTGCTCTTTCTCCCCGTTGCTTCTCTTGGGTGATAGGGAAAGATTCTATAATTTGTTCGGGACGTAATAAGGGTTGAATGAGATCGAGATACAGAGAATAGCCAATTACTACATCTGCTTCGGTGATGGCAACTTTCGCAGCAGGGGTTATCTGCGCCAGACTACCAGGTCCTATTCCCACTAAATACAGTTTACCTGTTCTTCCTGTATATTCCCTGTCAGCTTTAGCGACTGCTACTGTTACCCCTCCTGGTTGATCTTTTTCCTTAAATACTTGCTTGGGAACAATTAATGAGTTTAGATCTTTCTCTACTGCACATATAGCAGCAGCTTCCGCCACACTAGATGTTCCTACTTCTTGTCGCACTATTTCTGAAGGGGTGGGGACAGTAACTTGTCGTAATCTTGCGGAAGTAAAAGTTTTTAAAGGTAGATTCCAGCAATTACATAACTCTAAAATACCTACTTCATCTGCTTTAATATCTATAGTAGCAATTCCTGCGATCGCTTCTGGAGCAAGGTCATATTTTTCACAAGTAGCAATAACAGCTTTTTCAATAAGTTCTTTAGAAGTTCCCCTCTCACAACCTATCCCTATCCACAATACTCTTGGATGCCACTGAACTTGGGGCAATTCTGACTTCACAAAACTTCTTTTTTGCTCACTGATCCAGATAAGAGCTTGACGTATTGTGGTGGTAGTAGAATCAAAATCAAAAATATTATTTTCTAAGTGCTGATGTTGCCATAGAATACTACCAGCCTCTTGAATTACTTGTACTCGTTCCTGGCGAGCTATAGCAGCCATTACCCCAGTCCAATTTCCTGAACCTTTAACCCAGCCATAGGGATATCCTAAAATATCTATTGCTGGCAATTGTAAACTACTAGAAGCCCCTGTAATCACTGGCGTAGCATCAATTTGATGAGCAATAAGCTTTGCTAGTAAGTCTGCACCCCCTTGATGTCCACTACAAAGACTGATAACAAATTTTCCTGCTCCATCGATCACCACTACAGCAGGATCCCAGTCTTTACTCTTTAACAAAGGTGCAATTAACCTCACCACCGCACCAGTAGCTAAACAAAACACAAAAGCTCGGTATTCTCCCCAAATATTAGTTAAATGCCCTGATAAAGAACCATCGTAATATTTAAGATTATCTGGGACTAATTCTGGATTTTCCCAACTTTTACTACTGTTTGGGAGCCAAACAGTAGCCATTAAATTTTGAGATAGAGACCTGATAATCTTGGTTTCTTGAGTATTTATCCCTAGAAAGGCAATGGGTTGAAATCGCTCAAAACTGGAATTATTCACAGAAGCTTTATCAATAAGTAATTATAGTAAAAATATTGTATAGATTGAGTCTGCTTTTAAGGAAAAAACTCAGAATTGTTTTGAGCTAAAATCCGTATTTGTTACATTCAGTAGATCACAAAGTCACGAAACCCGCATTCCATAAATCTTCTAGAAAAGTTTGTGATCTACTGACATTGTTTAACATAATGCACAACAGCTAGCCTATAAATGTATCGCTATGATTTAACTTTCTACAATACAAAAGCTACTGTTTGAAAAATAGCTTGACAATAATTAACAAAGTAAAATCTACGTCATTAACAAATCCAAATAACCTTTGTCAATTATCAGAGAAACATCAATGAACTTCCCTTACCCACTTCTCAATTTATTGATCAATGCTTAACAAAATAACTTTACAGGAAAAGCTTTAGTTCAGTCTCAAAGCAATACTCAATGGCAATTATATTTTTTGCTTGGTAAACTGATTTGGGTTAATGGAGGGTATCATCCTAATCGTTCTTGGCTAAGGCATTTGGTTCAATTTTGTCCAGAATTTAATTGTGAAGAACTTTTTTATGACACCCAAAATTACTACGAATGTACTCAATAACAAACTCTATATTCCCTATCGAAAAAACAAGTTATTAGTAAAGATTACATAAAATCAATTCTAGAAAATATATTCCCCAGCCCTGCACCCCTTCTAGTATATTAAATTGTGGATTTAAACCTTCTTTGGCAATTATTGACTCCCAAGCAATGTTCCACAATAGTCAAAAATATGGTTCATTTGACTTGTTAAGAATCATTAATTCCTTAACTTTTTAGTCTAAAACCAAGCCAGTACCACTTAGCTTTGCTACTTTTGTACTAAACGAGTCGCACAGCATCGAAGTATTCAATGGCTTCACCAAAAAATGAGGTTGTGAGGAACTCAAATTCGTAAAATAGTGAGAATCATTCTCATAATGAGAATTGCTGTCCTGCCACCTTGCTTGATTAAAAGCTTTCGATTCTAACTCATTTACAAGTTTACCGAAACTCAATATGATGAATCAAAAAAAACTTTTATTACCCTTGCAAATCATCTTGATTATTTTTTTATTACTTGGAATTTATATTAGATTTAATAATTTAGATACAAAAATATACTGGAATGATGAAGTATTTACCTCTTTAAGAATTTCTGGTTATACAGAAACTGATATTACCCAAAAAATTAATACAGGTCAAATTATCAGTAATAAAGAATTATTCCAATATCAGTATCCCAACCCCAACAAAAGTCTCAAGGATACTCTGAATTCTTTGGCAGTTGAAGGAGCACAACATCCACCTTTTTATTTTGTGTTATTACGCTTCTGGGTACAATTATTTGGTAATTCGATAACAACGATTAGAAGTTTCTCTGCTTTTTTGAGCATCTTAAATCTTCCTGCTATTTACTTGTTATGCAAAGAATTATTTAAATCCCCAAAAGTTGGCTGGATTGCCACAATCCTCATTGCTGTTTCTCCATTTCATTTTTTATATGCTCAAGCTGCTCGCCAGTACAGTTTGTGGTCATTGCTAACTTTGTTATCTAGTTGGGCTTTATTAAGAGCCATTAGAATTAAAAATAAATTTAGTTGGGCAATATATGCAACTACAAGTTCTTTGAATATTTATACATTTCCTTTTTCTTTATTTACAATAGTTGGTCAGGGAGCTTATATAACAATAATTGAAAATTTTAAATTAACTAAAATCACTAAAAATTATGTATTTTCAGTGCTATTTGTTGCAGTTTCTTTTATTCCTTGGTTTCTCTATGCGCTTCTAAGTTTATCTCACGTAAAAACAACTACTAGCTGGTTGAATTATAGTCTTCAGTATGGAATTCCACAATTAATTTACACTTGGTTTAATAATATAACTCGCCTATTTTTAGATTTAGAAAATTCTTTAAGCTTGAAGTCAAACGAGCTTTTTCCTTATATATCTTTCCCTTATGTATTAGCTGTCATCGGCATTGCAGCTTTAGTCGTATATTCTTTATATTTTCTATACGCTAATACTTCGAAATTGACATGGTTATTTATTTTTATTTTAATTGCTATTACATTTTTGCCTTTGATGATACCGGATTTGATGTTTGAGGGAAGAAGGTCTGCTATAACTAGATATCTTTTACCTGCATACTTAGGAATTCAAATAGCTGTTGCTCATCTATTTGCAATTAAATTGTCTACTACTAATAGATTGCAAAAACTATATCAAACTTCGATAGTGTTAATACTCTCTTTAGGAATATTTTCTTGTTTTCATAGTTCAGCAAAACAAGTATGGTGGAATAATGGTCCATCGAAAATAGGACAGATACCTATAGTTGCGCCAATTATCAATAGAGCATCTCAGCCTTTGATAATTAGTGATCGTAAATGGGGTGATATTCTCGCTCTCAGTCATGAAATTAATCCTCAAGTAAAGTTTAAGTTATTAGGAAAAAGCTTAAAGATTCATCCATTTCCTGACGGTTTTAGCGATGTTTTTTTATATTCTCCTTCTGAGCAGTTACGAAATGAAATGAAGGAAAAATACAATTATCAATTTGAACCAACTTATGAGGATCGATCGGTATGGTTATGGAGTGTAACTACAAAAGGCAATAAACCCGATAATTAATTTTGGGAGGCAATACTGTTCTGATTTTGCAGTCATGATGAGTTTTCAAGAGGAGGAATTGACTTCGATGGGGGAATTTCACCCAGAGTAGTTTTCTTTGAGAGCATCGAGGACTAAATGATCAATTTTCAATGTTTAAAAGCCTAAATCTGATTTCGCCGTTTCCGCAGCAGCAAAGACTACTTCATCTGTTTCATCGCCCCAATCACAACAGCCAATTTCGCTGTAAAATTGGGCATCATAGGCACGAGTTCTAACTACTACTGGCATTGGTACAGCATGACCCAAAACTAAAGCCTGTTGCTTGGAGTCTAGTTTAGCTAAAACTGACCGCAAACCAGTCGCCCCAGATACTCCTGTAAAAATAGCATCAATATCTTTTTCATCATTTAAAAGACAAGTGATTCTTGTCCCAATTTGAGACATCACTTCATTATCGATACCAGAAGGACGCTGATCTACTACGAGCAGAGTTACAAAATATTTTCGCATCTCTCTGGCAATTGTCCCAAAGATAGTTTGATGGACAATACTAGAGTCTAGAAAACGATGTGCCTCTTCAATGGTAATTACTAATTGCCTAGGACGGTCTAGAGGATTTTTGGTCTGTAAAAATTGGTCGGCTTTTTTGACATAGTTAGCGTGAATGCGCCGCGTGATCATATTAGTCGCTAGCATATAAGAAAGCATATTGGATTGAGAACCAAATTCAATGATGACGTGCTTTCCTGCATCGAGAGATTGTAAGATCTGATCAATATAACTATGGGGGCAAGCAGAACGAATATATTTTAAGCTTTCCATCCGTAATAATTTACGTTGCAGTGCCATAATTGACCCTTGATGTCCCTGTTTTTCCTCGCAAAAAATCTTGATATCTTCATTGGTCATATTGAGTAACCGCATAATCCAAGATTGTCCATATTCATTACAGAGAATATTGGCATTATCAATAGCAGCATCAGAAAGACCTAATTCTTTCGCGACTAACTTCAAATCTTCTATTTCAATTTGGTTATAACTAAGATACATTTCTTGAGCATCTCTGACTCCTCGTCTTTTAGTGGATTCAGGATCGAGGGTGTAGATTTCTACCTGTCCAGGAAATAGCTGTCGCAACCCCTTAACTGTACTGACTTGTTTACCCTCTTTCATCGCTTCCCAACCATATTCTGAGTGCATATCAAACATCAGATTGACGGCTGCTTCTTTGCGAATAATCCCAGAAATTAACAAGCGAGTGAGAAAAGACTTTCCTGTTCCCGATTTACCGAAAATTCCGTTACTTCTTTCTACAAAGCGGTCTAAATCAATGCAGATGGGAACTTCCATATCTAGAGGTTGACCAATGGAAAAATTACGATGATGGGGGTCATCTTCCCAACCGAAAACCGAACGAAAATCTCGTTCTGTGGCTTCATAAACCTGACTAAAGTGAGCAGGAATCGTTTTTACTGGTAATAGCTCTAATTCTGTAGTAGTTTCGACTCCTAAAGCAGCTAACTTACTATTGGTTGCTTCTGGTGAAAGTCTTTCCTTGCGTTCATCTTCTGTGGCAGTAGGGGTAAACATGAGCATTGGTGCAAGCTCGATTGTGCCATAAGTACCGCTTCCTGCGAGAACATCCTGTAAAAAAGTGTCTTCCATTGCAGGAGGATTAGCTAAAATGCGATCGCTCGCTGCTCCTAAAGCCACATCCGTAAGCAGACAAAAAAAGCGTGATCTTCTACCTTGAACCACTAAAAACTTGCCCACTCGCATATCTTCTACGGAAATATCAGGATGTAACCTAACTTCTAATCCTTTAGTTAGGGAACCTTGAATTACCGAACCTAGAGGGATATCTGAGTTCATGAATATTTTTACTACTCTCTTGAAACATATATTTTAGACACACAAATCATTTTTTGCTCAAAAATCTTTTATTTTGTTTGATACCGTACATTCTCTTAAGTGTTAGTAATGAAGTTAATTTGGCACTACGACTCAGATCATAACTGTTATAGGCAATAGTACTAAAACCAGTTAGCGTCTAGCTAGATCATCGAATATTATAGTGAGCGGGCAAGATTAATCTGCTCATCTCTCCTTGATCTAAGCAATGTGAGATAAGGGGACAAAATTGCAATACCACAACAGAAACAGTCGCTATCTCTAGAAACCACAGACAAGATTATTAAGGGCATGAGGAAGAAAAGCACCCTATCAGGAGAACAGTCAGAAAAGATATCAGGCATCCCGCTACTGTGGCAACGTGTCTCTGAAGCCCTCTTTAGACCCATTGACATTTCCGGCCTAGTCTACTTCCGAATTGCCTTCTACACCATCATGATCTGGGAAGCATTGCGATTCATTGACGGAGATTGGGTAGAGAATCACTTCTCTGGAAAAGACTTCCACTTTACCTATTGGCCATTTGATTTTGTTCAGCCTTGGCCAGGTGACGGCATGACGATGCACCTGCCTTTGATGGCGATTGTTGCGTCCTACGCTACCCTGGGGCTGTTTTATCGGGTGAGTGCTACGGTGTTCTTTTTCATGATTACCTACATCTTCTTGTTGGAGAGAGCCCTTTACCTCAATCACCTTTACCTCGTCTGTCTGATTGCTTTCCTGATGATTTTTGTCCCAGCCCATCGCACCTTCTCCCTCGATGTCCTGCGTCAACCAAGGCAGCACAAGAGTGTCGTGCCTGCTTGGTCACTCTGGCTTCTGCGCTTCCAGGTTGGTGTACCCTATTTCTTTGGTGGCATTGCCAAGATAAATGCTGACTGGCTGCACGGTGAACCCCTTCGGGCGTGGCTTGCTGCCCGAACAGACTTTCCTATTCTGGGGCAGTTTTTTACTAACGAGGTCGTTGTCTGGCTAATGACCTACGGAGCCCTCCTGTTTGATTTTTTTGCTATATTTTTCCTCCTCAATTACCGAACCCGAGTCTTTTGTTACATTGTTGCCCTTGCTTTCCACTTCATGAACTCCCGACTTTTCAACATTGGGATCTTTCCGTGGACGATGATTGCTGCCACTGCAATTTTTTTCGAGCCAGACTGGCCGCGCCGTGTTTTGCAGGATATCAGGCAAGGTCATCCATCTCGTGTCCCTGCTTTAGTTGGAGGTGCTGTGCTTGGTTTCTTTATTGGTGGGTTTCTCCCAGAAGAATTCTCTTGGATGCGAGCCTTCATCGGAGCCTTTGGCGTTGCCATTGCTGCCTATCACCTTGATGAACCGTTTCGACATCCAGAAAGAGAGGAAACAAGGTTCAAAGCCCAGCCCGGAGATAATACAGGAGATAATACAAACGATGAAAAGCAAGAGATATCACAGAGTTTAGCGACACAGGGTAAGTCTCTGGGACAGAAGTGGACCATTGCTCTTATTCCCATTTGGGTCACTTTCCAGATTCTAATCCCGCTACGGCATTTCTTCATCCCTGGCAATGTTAGCTGGACTGAGGAGGGACATGAATTCTCCTGGCAGATGAAGCTTCGTGATAAAAAAGCCAAAGGTTTCTTCATTGTCACAGATCCTGCCACTGGTCAAAAATGGCACATTAATCCCCAAAAGTACCTCACGCCGAGGCAGAAACGAAAGATGCTCACTCGACCCCACCTGATTGTCCAATTTGCCCACTACCTAGAGGAAATTATGAGAAACAAAGGTTATGACGATGTAGAGGTACGAGCTAACATTATTGCCTCCCTCAATGGTCGAAATCCCCAACGGTTAATCGATCCAGAGGTTGACCTCACGGCAATTCCCTATCCCTGGTGGGGTCATGCTGACTGGATCTTACCCTTAGAAGTTCCACTAAACACCGACAAATAATTCGTTTAATGCTACGTTCTTCAATCCTGATAAGCTGGTCGTCGTTAATCTTGAGTTAATAATTCCGATTCTGTCTCCAATCAACAGCTAAAGCCTGAATTTTTTCCAGTTCCCCTGCTTCCATTCCCTTGAGATGACCTAAAACTAGATTCATGCGTCCCTGGGATTTAAGCTGAACTTGATGACGGTCCAGAAAGTCCCAGTAGAAAAAGTTAAAAGGACAGGCTTTCTCCCCTGTTCGCTGTTTGGGATTATAGGTACAATTCTTACAGTAATCACTCATTTTATTGATATAGTTGGCCGAAGATGCGTAAGGTTTAGATGCTAAGATTCCGCCATCAGCAAACTGTCCCATCCCAATCACATTAGGAATCATTACCCAGTCATAAGCATCCACAAACGCTGCCTGAAACCAGGCTTCAATTTCTTGAGGGGAAACACCCACAATTAAAGCAAAATTACTCAGCACCATCAGCCGCTGAATATGATGGGCGTAGCCTGTTTTTTCCACTTGATGGAGAACTTGATGCAGACAGTTCATGTCTGTTTGAGAACTATGCCAATAAAAATCGGGCAGCGGTTCCCTATGATTAAACCAATTACTATCTCGGTAATCTTCGTCCAGGTAATGATAGATGCCGTGCATGTATTCGCGCCATCCCAACACCTGACGAATAAATCCTTCAACGCTGTTTAATTCTAGATCTTTTTCAAAATAAGCTTTTTGCGCTGCTGTAACTACTTCCATTGGGGTAAGCAATCCCAAGTTAAGATAGGGAGAAATCAGGCTATGCCAAAGGGTTTCTTCTCCCGTTACCATTGCATCTTGATAGGGACCGAATGTGGACAAGCATTGAGTTAGAAAATGTTCCATAACTGCCAAGGCATCGGAACGAGTGACACCCCAGCGGAAAGGTTCTATTTCTCCGTAGCCAGCCAAGTTTTGCCTTTTAATTTCCTTAATTACTGATTGAGTAATTTCATCTGGTTCAAACCATAAAGGTGATGGTGTTGTTAAATTGCCCTTGGGCGGTCGGCGATTTTGTTTATCAAAATTCCATTTCCCACCAATTGGTTTCTTCCCATCCATCAAAATATTGAATCTCTTGCGCCCTTCGCGGTAAAAATCTTCCATTAACAGGCGCTTACGAGAGTTGGCCCATTCTTGAAATTCTGTTTCACTCCAGAGGAAATGATTGTTAGGAATCAGAGTAACAGAACACTCAAGTTGTAGATTTTGGATTAACTGTATGAACGGGCGGTCATTGGGAGTCATAACTCGTAGTTCACTGATTCGGTTTTGCTTAATCCATTTCCCTAAAGCAGGTTCAAAATTTTCAGCAATTTCGTAGGTTACTTGCCATCCAACTGAACGTAGTTCCTCAGCAAAGTGACCCATTGCTGACCAAACAAGTACTAATTTTTGGCTATGGTAAGGTCGCTTTTGAGCGTAATGGCGTGATTCAATTAAGATGACTGGTGTTTGTGTTTTCTCTTCTTCACAGCTTGAGAGTGCTGCTTGTCCAGTCCAAAGTTGGTCTCCTAGGACCCAAATGCCAATTGTCATATAGGTTATTGTTTTTTCGATAGTTTCATCGCAGCATTTTGACACTCCCAGGTTTCCGCTTGCGCTCAAAACGAACAAAAGTACTAGTTCCACGAAACTGCGTTGTTTCAGTTGTGCTTAAGGAATGAGGATTTTATTATCTACACAAGTTGACTTTCAATAGCTCGCTATTATTTGAGTTATTTAGATAAAGTTCTGCACTTTATAAAATCCAGGGTGCAGGAGTTGAATAACTACTTATTACTTCAATCATAGCAGCTACGTTACCTCAAGCACTCACTCACTGGTACATTTAGCAAAAGTGAGTGCAAAATGAGTGCAAGATGATTGCAAAATATAATCCTGAAATAGGTTACGAAAGTTTACTATCAGACTTCAAAAGATATCAGAAACAATCTCCTAAAGGTGTATCTCTAAAACGGAATAGAAATACTATAAACTAAACTTGCAATTTAAGATAGGAGAAACTAGAAGGAAGCCATATGGTTGTAACTGTCCCTTTACTCTAGATGGCATGGTTAAAGCATTGAGTAAAGCTCACAAGGTAAGTGACGCACTTAAAACTATTCCCAGTGAGCAGCAATTCTGGGAATGGTACGACCGGGAGATTAAAGAGATAGGTAAAGAGACTAACATCGGTACTACTATCAAAACAGGAGAACGTCTAGCACGTCCGATGATTCCCCCAAAATACCCTAACCTCTACTTTGATTGGGATTTACAGAACCCTAAATTGCCTACCAATGAACCTAAAAAAAGTAGCAGCTATAAAGTTATTCAAGGGTTTCATTGTAGAGCAGCAAGGGATTGTCTTATTCAATGGGATGCGCCATTTACACAAACTCATGCAGATAGACATTTAGGTAACTTACTAGGATTACAAGCTGGTATTCCTATAGAAATCAGAGCGCAATCTATGGGACACACGGTAGCGATGAATGAGAATACCTATAAAAAGCGTCAAGGTATCCAAACTCAAAGAGCAATTACTAAGTTAACTACGACAACCAATAAGTAAATTAATTGAGTAGGTCAATGTGCCTACTTTTTTGGTAAAGTACCATGCTATGTTTTTATCCCTGAACCTGATACTAATAACGTAATTAACTTGATAAGCTACGCGCCGAGACTCAACACTTAAAATCTGAGAATGAAAAATTACGCGCCAAGGTTGCCATGTATGAAGCTTTACTCGAATCCCATGCCAATAATTAATTAAGTTAACCACTGCAACTTTAACTAACTACATAAAATTCATATACTTTACAATACCTACTCTGATTTCTCTTTCGTCATGAAGATAGATAATGTTTATGACAAATTAGGAAAATGCGATCGCCTTTCTTAGTCTAGACCTCATCTGTCAAGCAAGGGATGAGCTATGACACTTCCAAATGACCAAGAACGAAAACCTCATTTATCAGGTTTTCCGAAAAGAATCCCAGTTGGTAGATTAGTGATGACCCGTCTAGGCAATTAGCTTTATAGCAATAGCCACATGGATTAGGACATTTCTTCTAAAAATAAGATTGAGACAATTTACTCATAGCGATCGCCAAAGTTAGCGATCGCAGCCCCAACTTTGTGAGTGCTAATTTTCTAGAATGCCAGTTACGATTTAAGAACCAAAGTCATAGAAGCTATTGACCGAGGAATGAAAAAAACAGAAGCATCGGTTATTTTCAATGTGAGCCGAAATACTATTAATTTATGGTTACAGAAAAGAGCAGAAACAGGAGATTATAAGGCAAAAGAAAATTATCGTCGAGGCTATGGGCATAAAATAAAAGACTGGGAGAAATTTTATTCCTTTGTCCAAGCTAATGGTCATAAAACTCAGGCAGAGATGGCAGAAGCTTGGTCTGAACCAATCAGCCAACGTACCATAAGTCGTGGACTGAAAAAAATTAATTTTACGCGAAACAAAAGACTTATGGCTATCAAGAAAGAGATGGAAAAAAACGAAGATAATTTCTGAACCAACTCAATAAAAAGTCCTCGAAAAACTTAGTATATATTGACAAGTCAGAACTGATTAAGGCAGTTGAATTATCGTCCTAACCTATGTGGCTACTGCTATACTATAGTTTTGGATATTTAATATAGACACTACAAACACTAATGTCGGACAACGATAAAAGTTCAATTGATCTGGCTGAGTTTATCCAACAAGTCAAGGAAGACCTGCTTTCGGTGACACCTGGAAAGGATAAGGAAGCTCCCTTCTTGTTTGTTGAGTCTGTGGAACTAGAATTACAAGTTACTGCCAAGCGAACTGGCAAAGCAGGTGCTAAGGGAAGTGTCAAAATCAATGTGCTGGGAACTGGAGGGGAAGTAGGTGGTGAACTTGGTGGTGATATTGGTCGAGAAAAAGTTCAGAAAGTGAAAGTGAAACTATCTCCACTCTTCGACAAAGACCGTCTGATGAAGTTTTACCAGACCCTACATCCAGATAAGGTGCCAGCGACAGTGAAGAACAGCTTAGCAGGACTCCTTAAAGGCGACGAGGAAAGCAACCTGAATGACGACCTGGGTGACTAAAGTTGGGAGCAATGGGTAAATGAACTTGCTGGAACTGAGATTCTATCCAATTGAAGGAAAGCAACATTGTTTCAAAGTGAGTGTAGAGGGTTCATCAGGAGAAGTCCATCACGAACCCCCTCTACCTTTTCTAGATGATGAAATTCCAGATGTCCGAGACAGGCGTTTCACCATAGTTAAGGTATTAGAATCTACCAGGTTTAATAAAAATAGCTTTGATGAACTAGAGCAAGCTTGGTTGGTACGGGAGCAACTTCTACTGGAAGATAAGACTGCTTTTAAACCTGGATTCTTGGCTACCATCGGACGGAGACTCTACCAAGTACTAGGTCAAGAAATTCAGCACGAGATTAAAGCAGCGGTAGCAGATGCTAAACGCGATCGCACTTGGTTGCATATTCAGTTTCGGTTTCCCGCCGATGACCCTAAATATGACCGATTGACTGATTATCCTTGGGAGTTACTCCATAACAATTACGGGTTTCTAGCACATCAAGGAGTGACTTTCTCCCGCTATATTGCCTATGGCAGTCCTCGTCCTAACTTACCGACCGTTGAACGGCTGAATGTATTGTTGATTTCATCTGGTGCAGGTGATGAGAGGATAGAACTGGAAGCTCTACCTTCTGATGAAAGAGAAGCGATCGCAGTTGGACTCAAACAAGCTCAAGAACAAGGGAAAATTCAGTTAGAATTTCTCAATCCTCCAACATTAAAAGCACTTCGTATAAGACTGCTAGAACGCCAAACAAACCTATTTCCTCATGTTCTCCATTTTGATGGTCATGGTTTTTTTGGTAAGCGTTGTAATGAAACAGGATGCAGGAAAGCTTATAAACAGAATGTTACTCACTGTGAATGTGGTGCGCCACTGGGAGAACCTCAAGGCTATTTGGTATTTGAGCGATCAGATGGATCTGCTGACTATGTAAGTGCTACAGAACTTGGTGAGTTGTTGGGTAATTTGGAGCGTCGAGAACAACCCAACTCAGAACAGGGAATAGCATTGGTGGTTTTATGTGCTTGTCGAAGTGGAATGTCTCGTTTGAATGAGAGTGTTTTTAACGGAGTAGCACAAAACTTGATCGGTCAAGGTATTCCTGCTGTGGTAGCGATACAGTATTCTATCAATGTAACTGCTGCTATTGCTTTTGCTGAATACTTTTATCGCTCACTTGGGGCAAAAGAAGCATTGGCGATCGCACTGCGACGGGGACAAAGTGCAATGGGTATTGAAGGCAATCAGTGGTATCGTCCTGTGCTGTATCTGCGTTGGGAGGATAACGAGGGAGGGCAGTTATTTAAGTCTTCTTTTGCCGAGAAAACTACAAATTATTCGGAAAATATGGCTTCTACAGAGCAAAATTCTCAAACAAAAGACAATATGGAAGAGGTATCAAATTCAGACTCCCATCAAGTTACAAGAAATATTGTTATTCATAATGGTAATTACAACGAGAATATTAACGGTAACTATATCGAGCAAAAAGCTAATCTATCCGAGCAAAGGAATAATTTTGACAGAGGAAATAACCATCTAACAAGATTAGACAAGATAATACTATTACGCGATCAATTGTTGATGTGTCGTGCTATTCAAAATCCATCTCAACGTAAACAAATTATTTCAAATTTAAAACCTGAAATAGCTAATAGGGTTGAACAAGAAGGAGATGCTAATTCAGTTGGCTTGAGTTTAATTACAACCTGTCTAGAATATCCAAAGGGGCTTTTCAATCTTTTAAGAACTACAGAAATCTTGCATGAAAGAGGAACTATTCAGATGGGGAATCTGTGGCAAAAAGCAAAAGAATTGTTTCCAGAAGAGTTATCTTAAATAGAGATGTTAATAGAGATGCCAGAGAAGGCTATTGATCCTGATTATAAAAAATTATTATGTGCTTTAAAAGCTTGCTCAGCAATCAAAAATAATCGAACACAATTAATTGAGTTGCTAGACAATAGTATTGCTGACAAGGTTGACAATATTAGTTCAGTGAATGAGGCTGCAATTTCGATTATTTTGGCATTTAGAGGATTCCCTCAAAAAATAGACGAGCTATTAGAAACAGTAAAAGTAATAGAGGGGGAATCCAAATTTTATAAAGATCTACATCAAGTTATTTTTGAAATTGCTTCTAGACAACAAGAGAACTTAAAAGACAAAATCAAAGATTCTTTTGCAAAAGATTTTAATGAAGTGCTTAATATACATAAATATATTCCCTATTCTGAATTTAATGATCTTTGGCGAGATTTATGTTCGATTTTAAAAGATATTGATTGGAGGTATATTTGGAAAGCTTTTCAAAAAGTAATTGATTTTCGTGAAAATGCTGATTGGAGGAATGAGATATATCTTAAAAGTTTTTGTTTCACTAAAAATTATGAATGGTTAAAAAGAATATTATTCGAGCAGTATGAGCAAAATCTACTGATAAATCTTGGAAAGCAACTCAATAAATTACTTGACACTTCTAATCAAGCTTTGATTTCTTGGCTAGAAAAGTTAAAACAATTAGAACAACAAGAGGAGCATCTCAATTCTATACAAGAAATAGAAGAATGTGATTCTATACCCATTTTACTGGTAATTGCCGATAGAAATGAGGATGATAGTTGGACTGTACAAGCTCAACTTAAGCATCAAGGTATCCAAGAAAAGATTGAAGTAGATGAAGAGGGAATTATTGGTATTAAATGCAATGACTTTCAGCAGATTCCTTTAACGATTGAAGCTTATATTGATTATCTCAATAATGAGCCTAAATTTAAGAATATACCAACTACAAACTTACCAATTGAAAAATTAAGGATAGAGGTTTTTATTCCCATTATAAATTTGGCTCTTAATTTTGATTGTTGGGCAGAAGCCTCGGAGGAAAGTTTTGATAATTATTTGGTACAGTCTAATCGATTATTTTTGAGAAGTAGAGAGCGATGCAAAGGGAAAAACAGTCGTACTTATAGAAGGATGCTTCCAAAGGGATGGAAAAAGCTAGAACAATTCCTAAAAAATGAAAGCCAGAGTATAACA
>JASJEK010000343.1 GCA_030064915.1 Xenococcaceae cyanobacterium MO_234.B1 | reverse complement strand
CAGCTATTCCTTTACCTCCTTTAACTAGCAAAAAGCGTCATAGATAGACGCAAAATCTCTGGCTTAGATTACCAGAAACCTCTTCTTCCACTAGGTAGAACCGTTGTCCAGTTAGTTTTTACTTCTCCTAGTTGTTGTTTTGTAATAGTAGCATTAGCTAAATTCGCCCCACAGAGATTTGCACCTTTTAATTTAGTCCCCTTAAAGTTGGCATAAGTAAGATTTGCGCCCCTTAAGTCTGCTCCTTCCAAATTAGCTTCACTAAGATAGGCTCTGCCCAAATTAGCATTTCTCAGCATAGCTTGTCGTAAATCGCATTTGCTGAAATCTGTGGAAGTTAAATCCGCATTTTGTAAATTTACTTTAATCATCCGAGAATGATTAAATTTAGTTCCTGATAGATTGACTTTATCAAGATTTTGGAGACTAATGTCTTTATAAGAAAAATCTCTTCTGCCCTTAGAGTAGGAAGTTAATAGGGTTTGTTTATCGAGCTTTGTGGGCTTAGAAATTTCTCTAGAATTACTAGTATCCTTAGAATTATTTCGCAAATTATTTCTGAGGGAGCTTCGGGAATTACGAGTAGAAGAAGAATTACTGCTTTGACCTCTACTAATATTGCTTCTCCCAACTTGAGTTCTACCATAACTTCTCGCAGCAGAAGAACTTCTACTAGAGCGAGAATTAGATTGAGTTCTCCCCATGCTAGCTCTAGAAAAAGAGGTAGAGGGAATAGTCCTTCTAGCTGAAGCACGAAGATTCTGTCTTGAAGCAATAGAGTTATTACCTGTTTCCAGGTTCAGACTAGAAACCATATTTTCTGCTAAATCTTCGATATGGTTGGCTATGTCCAGCGCATCTAAGACTTCTTCAGCAGTTTTGTAGCGATTTTTAACTGAAACTTCCAACATAGTCAGCAAAATATCGGCAAACTTATCACTGACATCAACATATTTAAACCAGTCTATTTCCCCAGTTAGAGGATCAGAATCCATGTTTTTAGGAGCTTTCCCTGACATCAGGTACATACAAGTTACTCCCAAAGCATAAACATCACTAGCATAGACTGGACGCATTGCTAGTTGTTCGGGAGGAGCGAAACCAGGAGTACCTACAGCAAAAGCTGTTAAAGCAGTTTGGTCTCCATTTCCAGCAGCGACAGTATTGACTTGATTTTTCACAACTCCAAAGTCAATCAGAACTAACTTATTATCAATTTCGCGACGGATAATATTAGCAGGTTTGATATCGCGGTGAATTACTTTCTGGATATGAATATCTTTGAGGATAATTAAAATCTCGTTGAGAACTTGTTTTGCTTGCTCTTCATTGAGAACTCCGTTCTTTTTAATTTCTTGTTGAAGATTATTTCCTTTAACAAATTCTTGTACTAGATAAAATTGCTGACGGCTTTCAAAATAGTCTAGTAGTCGAGGAATTTGCGGATGATTACCAACTTTTCCCAAAGTACGAGCTTCTCTTTCAAATAGTTCTCTTGCCATAGACAGAAAGTTGGGATTGTCTGTATTGGGACGTAATTGCTTAATTACACACAAGGGATTCCCAGGAAGAGAAATATCCGCAGCCAAGAAGGTTGCACCAAAACCACCTTTTCCCAGACCTTTGACCAAGTGGTAGCGATCGCGCAATAGCAGTTTTGATCCACAAGCTTTACATTTTCTAGCTTTGGGATGATTTACAGGTTTAGGACAGGATGGGTTTAGGCAGTAGCTCATTCAAAATACCTATTAAGGCTCTGTCAATAAATAAAGTAGGTTGTTATTAAATAAGTTCAAATTAGTGAACTTTAGAGCTAAATTATGGTGTTACTAATTTAAACTCTTAAAATTTAGCTATCTAAAAACAGCATATCCTATATTTTTTTAATCGTGTATTTTTATAAATTACCCATAATCCTCATAATTAGAGTGTTTATTCCCTATGTTCCTCAAATTTATGGTTACGAATTGGTTAAATCTTCCGTAAAAACCATTAAGTAAAAAAAACTAATTTTGATTTTTTGGGTTTTTGATGAGTAATTAGTCCGTATATTTAAGTATTTTTTATTGGATAAATTAGTTCTAAGAAATTACAAAAATTTTTTAATTTTACCGCCATAAAAATAGCAGCTTTAATTTTCTCCCTCGCGAAGCGCGAACACTCTCTCCCGCTTCCCCTGTTTGTCTCAACACATAACTTGGTTACTCGAACGGTATTTAGGGGAGTCTCTAAGTTAGAATATTTTGGCGAAGTAGCTTCGACTGCAATTAGATAAAAAATCTGATATTAGGATCAATGCGCGTCTCTCTTAACTGGTTAAAGGAATTAATAGATATACTGCTGACGAAGTCAAAGCAGGCTCCGCCGTCTTACGGCGGAGTACCTTCGACTCCAGAGGAGTTAGGTGAAATTTTAACGATCGCTGGCTTTGAAGTCGAAGCAATCGAGGATTTACGTAAATTTGCTGATGGTGTGGTTGTGGGAAAGGTAATTACTTGCGATCGCCATCCCAACGCGAATAAATTAAGTGTTTGTCAGGTGGATATAGGAGGGGATACTCCTTTAAATATTGTATGTGGTGCGTCTAATGTTAAGGCGGATATCTATGTTCCCGTTGCTACTGTGGGGACTTATCTCCCTGCGGTTGAGTTGAAACTAAAACCCAATAAAATACGGGGCGTTCCTTCGGAAGGAATGATTTGTTCCCTAGCTGAGTTGGGTTTAACTAAGGAATCGGAAGGGATACATATCTTTTCAGGAGAAATGCAACCAGGAGATGATGTTAGACCTTTTCTGGGATTAGATGATGTAATTTTAGACTTGGCTACTACTGCTAACCGTGCGGATGCTCTGAGTATGGTAGGGATCGCAAGAGAGGTGGCTGCTTTAACAGGGGAAACTGTTAGATTACCAGAAGCCAAAGAAGTCACTATAGATCATAATAATTTACTCGGCGTAGAGGTCGCAGATACTCAAGCTTGCCCTGCTTACTTTGGTACTGTAATAACAGGAGTCAAAATTGCGGATTCTCCTGACTGGTTACAGTGGCGTTTACAGGCTGCTGGAGTCCGTCCCATCAATAATGTAGTAGATATCACCAACTATATTTTGTTGGAATGGGGTCAACCCCTCCATGCTTTTGACCGAGAAAGACTGGAACAGGTAGCAGGTAGTAAGGATTTAACTCTAGGAGTTAGGTTTGCTAAAGCAGCAGAAACTCTAACTACCCTAGACGGACAAGAGCGATCGCTGAAGCCAGAAAATCTCTTAATCACCGTTAACGATCGACCTGTGGCTTTAGCAGGAGTTATGGGGGGAGAAACTACAGAAGTTCATCCAGGAACTCAAAACATTGTTTTAGAATCAGCTTTATTTGATCCTGTGGTAACTCGTCGCTCCGCTCGTAGTCAAGGTTTGCGAACTGAAGCCTCTACTAGATATGAACGGGGAGTCAATCAAGTAGAATTGGATCATGCTTGTAGTAGAGCGATCGCACTATTAGCAGAGTTAGCAGGAGGTCAAGTCACCAGTCAAACCAGAGCCGATAATCGTCCTGATTTCGCCAATCGCACCGCGATACAATTACGTCTGGCAAGACTAAATCAAATATTAGGAGAAGTAGAAAAAGATGGCACTACAGGTTACATTACAGCCGCCGAAGTAGAAAACATCTTAACTGCTTTAGGTTGTACCTTAGAACCCAGTACGGAACAAACTGATACTTGGAAAGTGACTGTTCCTTCCTACCGTTATCGGGATTTAGAAAGAGAAATCGATCTGATTGAAGAAGTAGCACGTCTCTATGGTCTAGACCGCTTCTGCGATACTTTACCTGAAAAAACTGAACCAGGTTATCTATCAGTAGAGTATCAAGTCCGAAATAAACTCCGTGCTGCTTTTAGAGGAGTAGGACTTACAGAAGTTGTCCACTATTCTTTGGTCAAACCCAAAGGAAAAGAAGTAACTCTGGCTAATCCCTTATTCGCGGAATATTCGGCTTTACGCGCTGATTTAATATCAGGTTTGATTGAAGCTTTTACCTACAACCAGTCTCAAGGAAATGGGGGACTCAATGCTTTTGAAATTGGGCGAGTTTTTACGAATACAGAACAGGGTTTACAAGAAGCAGATCAACTAGCTGGAATTATGGGGGGTGACTTTTACCCCAATGGTAATTGGGTTAGAGGGGGAAAACCTCATCCCATGAGTTGGTATGAAGCTAAAGGTATCCTTGATAGCGTTTTTTCTCTCTTGGGTTTAACTGTAACTTATCGTCCCCATCAAGAAGATACCAGACTCCATCCTGGGCGTACTGCTTCTCTATGGTTAGAAGGTAAACAATTAGGGATTTTTGGACAACTTCACCCCGAATTCAGGCAAAATCTGGATTTGATAGACGAAGTTTATCTGTTTCAACTAGCTTTTGATAATTTATTAACCGCTTTAACCCGAGATAAAATCACTACTCCCAAATTCCAAAACTACTCTACTTATCCAGGTAGTCAGAGAGATTTAGCCTTTTTTGCTCCTATCAGTATCTCTGTTGCTGACCTCGAAAAAGTGATACTGAAAGCAGGAGGGAAACTTTTAGATAAGGTAGAAGTATTTGACCAATACAAAGGAGAAAACGTCCCAGAAGGACAACGCAGTTTAGCCTTTAATCTAGTTTATCGTTCAGGCGATCGCACTTTAACCGATAAAGATGTCGATCCTGTACATCAAAAAGTTCGGGATACTCTAGTGAAAAAGTTTGAGGTAACCCTCAGAAGTTAAAAAAGGGTGAATGTGGGGATTACAAAAAATTGATTCTTGGACTTCTAGCAATGCTATACAAGGTTTATTTGCTGAAGATGGGAAACCCGTCAAGAGTTTATGAGTTCGATTCGTCACGATTTTGCGTTTCATTAATTGATTAGCGTGTCATTGTTAGAGATGGGTATTAACTCATCTCTATTTTTCTCTACTGAACAACGTATAAGTACAATCCTTTTCTAGCATTTACGTCAAACTTTAAACCTACTTCCATTTCTGTTGTTACTTTTATTTCTGTTTCTGATTTGTCGTCAATTTGAATACTTTCGACAGTGGCGGGTTGACAATAAGAAAGACTTTCACTAACTATAAAAATACTACATCCAACCGATAACGTTGTTGTTTCTACTTTTGCTACTCCTGCTTTTGGTTTTTTGAACCATTCTGTAATTTCACCGACTTTTTTCGCTTGACCAATTTCCTCTTGACATTTAATTGTTTTATACGCAAATAACTCCACAAGTGCTTGACATAAACTTTCTACAAAATCACATAATTCTAGGAGTGCATTAAAACCTAAAAAGTCATCTATTACTGATCCATGTGCTGCATCATTTCGATAAGTAATTAGTTCATTAAGCTCACCTTCTGCTGTATTCTGGCTTCCTCTAATCTCTTCTACAAAATTTTTAATATTTCTGTGTTTTTCTACCCAAGTCCACGTATTACAAATATCAGCATCAGCCAACAAATTTTCTAAAATTTTTCTACGTAGATTTTGCTCATGAAAAAGAAAAGCGTCTGGTAGTAAATCATATTCTTTTTCACTACTTATTCCATAATATAAACCGTAAATTACTTCCTCAATAGAAAGATGCTCATATCTGTTTTTATTGAGATCGACTAGTAATTTTCCTATACCTATTCTATGAGTTTTTTTGATTCTTTCATCTAGATCGGAATAGCTTACAAATAAGCTTGGCAAAACTCCAAGCCAATCACGAATTAAATTTTCAACAAAATTTTCATAAATGGCATACAGTTTCGTAACAGCAGAACAATGATCGTATACTCTCCAATCTCTAGTTTTAGGAATGTCCTGCTTAAGTATGTCAACAATTTTTATATATTCCTCGGATTCTTGTTTTGCAACACTTGTTAAAATCAACTTTCTTAGATTTTCATTGGTTTTTATAATAGAGCGAACAGTAGAAATATCTTCTTGGGCTTTAACTAAAAACTGTTGATACACCGCAACTTACTCCGCGATGACTTGAGTAAGCATATTATCGAATAATTGTATTCGTGTTTGAAGATCGGATTTAGTTCTTCCAGAACCTGTAAACAGTTTTTCCTTGTCCTTTTTTAATAGATTTTTAGTTTCTTCTATAATTTGTGACTTTCGCTTTAATAATAAATTTGCATTCTCTAAGTGACGACTCAAGCCAACCATAACTGCATCATAATATGCCTTATAAGGTTTATCTTTCCAAGTATTTAACTGAGTATCAAAAGGTTTAAATAAATTTTCTTCATAAATTTGGTGAGCCAACTCAATGGTTTTGAGAAATATATTTTCAAGTGCTTTTATATCCTCATCAGAAAAATTCAAACTTTTCATCATATATAAATCAAGAAATCCTTCAATACCTTTACGAAATTCTTCAGTATGTCGTAAGGCAAAAAAGCGTATAATCAATGCCACATCTTCCATTTTTTTGTATAAATTATTATTGGCTAATTGCTCGGGGTTATCTATTGGTATATTCCAAGCTTTTGCAAATATATGATTTCGCGCCAGTTCAAATAAAAGCTGATTAAACTTACCAGAATATATGCAGTTCCGAATTTCCTGCTTACTTAACTCAACTCCACCAGTATTCAGTCTTTCAAAAGTGATTTGCTTTAAAAATAAAGCTTCTTCTGGATCGGTTGTAGATTCTGTAATTAACACAATAGAAGATATCGAACGTCTGTCAATTCCAGCTTTAATTTTTATGGGTAGTTCTTGATAAGTACGTCCATTTAATTCTGACCATAGTTCAAGTCCAGTAAGTTTTAATTTGTTTTGGTAAAAATCATTAATAGCAGTAATTCTCTGTTGTCCATCCATTACTTCATAGGAATTATAGTTTTTTTCATAAAGAATAATTGGTGGAACAGGAATATTAATTAAAAATGATTCGATAAGTTGGGATTGCATCTTTTTATCCCAACGCAATCTTCTTTGATAAAAAGGACTTAAATCCATATAATCAGGCTTTTGTAACGCATCAACGAAACTGGGCAGTTTCTCACGATTCATTTCAGTGAGTATTCTTTGTTGTCCCTTATCGTATTTAGCATTAATTTCTTCATCTGTCATTTTTGAATTATGATTTTTTGAGGGAAATTTATCCCACATTTTTGTTTCTGCTGGTGCAAATAACATTGACTTAACCTAAAAGGATAAAACTAAATACAGCCTAGGGTGTTTTTCTGACAACTCAATATTACAATCTAAAGCGAAAGCCTGTTGCCGATTTAAAATTACTGTTACTTCTTCTTGACTATCAAGCAGTAGAGCCTATACATCTTGATTCTGATAACTCGATCAATATTCTAAGAGCTGATTTATAAACTAAATCTTAAGAAGCTTGTATCCCCGAGAGAAAACCTAGACAAAGTTGGACAGACTTCGCTACTGTAAGGGCGCGAAGGG
>JASJEK010000342.1 GCA_030064915.1 Xenococcaceae cyanobacterium MO_234.B1 | reverse complement strand
GAACCAATCCAATCAGGAGCGATCGCCTTAAGTCCTCGTTCTTCTAGTTGGGTCATGACTCCTCGCCAAGTATAACTATGGGTAGGCAGACCATGTAACAGCAACACAGGGGGTTTTTCACTCTCGGTATTTGTTTGACGATAAAACCACTGTAATTTTCCGACTTCAATTTGACATTCTTCGATAGACACTGTTTTTTTCCTTTTATTAGTTATTGAGGAAGCATACACTAACAAGTAGCAAGTAGCGAGTAGCGAGTAGCGAGTAGCATTCTCCACATTAGGCGTAATTTATTCCCAAATAGTATCTAACTCAACAACTAATCCAGGCAAAACTTCATCATTATGAATAGTATTAGGATGGTTCAAAACTTCTTTAGCTTTTCCTGAGCTATAAACCTCTACTTGCTTATCCTCAGGATTAATTAACCAACCTAGACGTACACCATTATTGATATATTCTTTCATCTTATTTTGTAAAGTTGTTAAATTATCAGTAGGAGACATCAACTCTAAAACAAAATCAGGAGCTATAGGAGCAAAACCTTTTTTTTCATCTAAGGTAAGACTATTCCATCTATCGAAAGTAATCCAACTCACATCAGGAGATCTTTTTGCCCCATTAGGAAAAGTAAACCCAGTAGAAGAATCAAATACAACGCCTAATTTACGTTGCTTATTCCAGTACCAAAATTGACCTTCTAAATCTAGATTACGTCTTCCTGTTTCGCTACCAGTAGGGGACATGATAATTAATTCTCCTTGACTGTTAGTTTCTAGTTTTAGTTCTGGATTAAGAGTGCATAATTGTTGGAAAAGTTCGTCTGTAATGGGTTCTGTTGAAAGTTTAAGATTGAAAGTATAAGTATTCATGGTTGATGAGCTGTCGAATAATTATCTTTTTCGAGAACGCAAGAGCAAGATAATTTTTAATTATCAATTATCAAAATTATGTAAGGAAAATTAGGAAATCGTCTTGAGTGACGAAATTTGCCAATCTTGTAAGACTATTTCACCACGAAAATAGTTTTGGGGTAAGACTAAAAAAAATTATATAGTTGTTCTCATCTAGTTAAGTTGGGTTGAAGCAAGAAGCCTCTACGCCTTTAGGCTAAAATGTGCTATAAATGTAATTCTCAAACTTCAGAAATATGCGCTACAACTGGTAACTGATAACGGGTAACAGGTAACAGGTAACTAGGTTATGTGTGGAATAGTGGGGTATATTGGTACGCAAGCAGCAACAGAAATTTTAATCTCTGGCTTAGAAAGATTGGAATATCGGGGTTATGACTCAGCAGGAATAGCAACAGTATTAGAAGGAAAGCTAGAGTGCGTTAAAGCCAAGGGAAAACTCTATAACCTTAGAGAAAAACTCGAACATACTGTCAATCATGCCCAAATCGGTATTGGACATACTCGCTGGGCGACTCATGGTAAACCAGAAGAACATAACGCCCATCCTCACCTAGATTCCGATACTAAGGTTGCAGTAGTGCAGAATGGCATTATTGAGAACTATCGAGAGTTAAGAGAAGAATTAACTAGTAAAGGTATTGAATTTAGCTCTGAAACCGATACAGAAGTCATACCTCATTTAATATCCCAGTATTTAACTAATTCTAATATCACACTACTCGAAGCAGTACAAAAAACCATTACCCGTTTAGAAGGGGCATTTGCGATCGCAGTTATTAGTGCAGATCATCCCTATGAATTAATCGTAGCTCGTCAACAAGCACCTATTACCCTCGGTTTTGGACAAGGAGAATTTTTCTGCGCTTCCGATGTTACCGCCCTATTACCCCATACCCATGCAGTTTTAACCTTAGAAAATAGTGAAATAGCCCGTTTAACTCCTTTAGGTGTCGAAATATATACTTTTGCTGGGGAAAGAGTCAGTAGATTTCCTCGTACTCTCGATTGGAATCCTGGTCAGGTCGAAAAACAGGGTTTCCGTCACTATATGCTAAAAGAAATCCACGAACAACCAGGAGTGGTACGCAGTAGTTTAGAAACCTATCTTAATCCCAATTGGCATGCCGACGAAAATCCTAATTTTAGTCCCATCAACTTAGGCTTATCATCCCAACTCCACGAAAACACTGATTACATTCAAATAGTAGCTTGCGGTACAAGTTGGCACGCTAGTTTAATTGGGAAATATCTTTTAGAACAACTTGCAGGTATTCCTACTACTGTAGATTATGCTTCCGAGTATCGCTACTCTCCCAAACCAGTGATTCCTAATACCCTAACTATTGGTGTTACTCAGTCAGGAGAAACCGCAGATACCATAGCTGCGTTAGAAATGGAACAAGCTAGACGTAGTAAACTAGATAGTAAGTTTCAGCCCCAACTCCTCGCTATTACCAACCGCCCTGAGAGTACCATCGGACAACTATGCAACCATATCATTAATACCCAAGCAGGGATCGAAATTGGGGTTGCAGCTACTAAAACCTTTATCGCTCAAGTACTAGGCTTTTACTATCTTGCTCTAGACCTCGCTTATCATCGTAAAACCTTATCTAATGAACGGATTACCGAAATTATCGACGGATTGCACCATATACCAGATAGTATCGAAAAAACTCTAGAAACACAAGATCACGCGATCGAAGAATTGGCACACGAATTCACTCAAGAAACAGAAGATTTTATCTTTATCGGTAGAGGAATTAACTTCCCCATTGCCCTTGAAGGTGCATTAAAACTCAAGGAAATTTCTTACATCCATGCAGAAGCCTATCCTGCTGGCGAAATGAAACATGGACCTATTGCCCTGTTAGATCATAAAGTACCAGTAGTAGCTGTAGCTATGCCTGGAAGTGTTTATGAAAAGGTAATTTCTAACGCCCAAGAAGCTAAAGCCAGAGATGCGAGGTTAATTGGGGTAACATCAGCAATGAATGCCACTGAAGCAGGTACGACTTTTGATGATGTGTTAACTGTACCAGAAGTGGAAGAGTTACTCTCGCCTATCCTAGCAGTGATTCCTTTGCAGCTATTGTCCTATCATATCGCTGCAATTAAAGGGTTAGATGTAGATCAACCTCGTAATTTGGCGAAAAGTGTCACTGTTGAGTAGTAAATAGCATATATTTGTAGAATCTGTAGAATAACAATAAAGTTGGAAACTTTGCAATAAAGTTGGAAACTAAATAATAAACTTGGAAACTTTAGTTGTATAATACAGTAACAGTGTATTATCAAAGTTTTCCAATGGCTAGAAGTAAGAGTGATTGGACACAAGCTAAGTTTGAGCGATATGTAAAAGAAGGTAGAGGCAAAGGCAGTGGGAAAAACTATAAACCTTGGATAACCATTCAAGATTTTCCCTCAAAAGGCAGAGTTTCAAGAACGCCTGGTTGGAAAAGCGATCGCGCAGCGCCTGCCTTCGGCAGACCACGCAGTGCCAGGCTTTGCCTGATCGCATACATCATTTTATGTCTGACTGGGAATTAAGATTTTTCTATTTACTAGAATGGTCGGATGCAGTTAAAGATATCAAAGAGCAATATCCATTACTAGATTTAGACTTAGCATTAAGTATTGCTGATGAACTGGGAATCAGCTATCCCAAAGATAGAAAAAGTGGGACTCCTTATGTACTAACTACTGATTTCATGTTGACAGTACAACAAGGAGCAAAACTCATTCAAATTGCGCGTACTGTTAAATTAGCTAAAGAGTTAGAAAAGAAAAGAGTTTTAGAATTATTACAGATAGAACAAAATTATTGGAAAAGAAAAAATATTGATTGGGCAGTAGTCACAGAGCAGGAAATATCCAAAACTTTGGCAGATAATATTAAATGGGTGCATCCTGCTTATAAATGGGAATTAACAGACCAGAAAAACAAAGATAATTGCTACTATTTAAGCAATATTCTCAAAGAACAATTAATTACAAAGAAGGTAAAAATCAATACAATAACTACTGCCCTAGACAAAGAAATCGGAATTGCACCTGGAACATCTTTGTCGCTTTTTAAACATTTAGTTGCTAAAAAAGAAATAATCGTCGATATGCTGGAAAATAAAATTTCTGGTAGTTCTACCACAACTATTATCAAAAGCATTATTTAATCGGCAATTAAAGTATGACTATGGTTAGTAATTTATATGTCAACGATTTAATTGAATGGCTAGATGATTCTGGAGAAACTACAGTAGAAAGAATTGTTTGGCTAGATGAAAATTATATTCTGGCTTTTCTTTTCGACATTAATACCAATAAAGGCGTGCCTTATCCTAAAAGAATCAGCGAAATTGAAGAGGCTATTGCTGAAGGCTATGCTTTAAAACTAAAATCCGATCCTTGGTTGAAGATAGTTACCGAAGATAACTTATCAGAAAAAGAAAAAGAAATTAGAAATAGAGCTTGGGATGTAATTTCTGAATTAGTTCAACAAGAACCTGATATATTTGATCGCTCTATTCGTGGTTCTTTAGTGAACAAAGCAATTATTGATTATAAAGAAAAAATTATCAAAAAAACTATCTATGGATATTTAAGAAAGTATTGGCAAAGAGGAAAAAATAAAAATGCTTTACTCCCTGACTATTACAATTCAGGGGGGAAGGGGAAAACTAAAAACTATAGTAGTGGTAAAAAAAGAGGGCGACCTAGAAAATATAATAAGACTGCCAAAATGGGATGCTCCCAAAAAAACTATCTAACTACTGCTTATAAGCTAATGCTTAAAGAATATTATTCAGAGGAAACTGTATTCGACGCCAATGGAGTAAAGAAATCAATCTTAATTCCTCCTGAAAAAAGACCTACTTTAACTCAGTTTAGATACTGGTACAACAAAGAACATAAAGATATTAAGAAAACTACTATTTCCAGAAGAGGTAGTAGAGCTTTTGCTCTAGAAAATCGGGCTATATTAGGAACTTCCAAACAAGAAACAATTGGACCAGGCTCTCGCTATCAAATTGATGCCACTGTTGCTGATGTTTATCTCGTTTCTAAATATAATCGCAATTGGATTATTGGCAGACCAGTTGTTTATGTCGTTATAGATGTTTTTAGTCGGATGATAACTGGCGTATATGTTGGTTTAGAAGGACCTTCTTGGCTGGGTATGATGATGGCTCTGGTTAATGCTGCTAAAGATAAAGTTAAATTTTGTGCCGAATACGGAATTAAAATTGAGGAAGAAGAATGGTTAGCACATCACATACCCGATGCTATTTTAGGCGATCGCGGTGAATTAGCGGGAAAAAATGTGGAAACTTCAATTGATAATTTAGGTATTCGCATTGAAAATGCTGCTCCTTATAGAGCCGACTGGAAAGGTCTAATAGAAAGACATTTTCGTATTATTCACGACCGCGTTAAACCATTCCTTCCTGGCTATGGGATGAGTGGAAGTTTTTTGTCGAGGGAATGTGGAAATATCAGTGGACAGCAGAATATACGGTTTTGACTGATGAAATATACGAAGTTCTCTACTTTGAAACTCAAGGAATTATCGATTTAGTAGTTAAGCTATTTAAAATGGTTCAGTGGCGAGCGATCAGGCGAAGCCTGCCACTGCGTGGTCTGCCGAAGGCAGGCGCTGCGCGATCGCAGAAGGGGACTACCAAATTATTAGTATTGATCTAATTCATGAAGTCGCAGAAGAAGGTTTGTACTTAGTTAAGCCAATGCTCGATGCTATCAGATCTGGCGATACAGAGTGGATGAATAAATATAAAGATATTGCGCCTTTAAGTACAGTTCAATACCAGAATAAATACGCTTCCAAATTACAATCCGAAGATTTAAAAGAAACCAGACGTTTGGCTCGCAAACAACAAAAGCAGCAATCGCCTATCTTAAGCACTGTAATACTTAAATTAATCCAAGAATTAAATGTGGATGCACTTTTACTGAGATCTAAGTCCAGTATCTCCATATCTCAAACTGCCAAAATATCCGATAAAGAACGCAATGAGGTACTGAAATTTTGTCCCAAATGTTGTGCAGAGGACACACGAAAGTATGGCGAAGCCTATTGGCATCGTCAACATCAAATACCAGGAATGCTGGTGTGTTTGAAGCACAAAATATCTTTGTTAGACAGCGAAATTTTACTAGAAAACAAGCAAATTCATTACTACGCTGCTAGTCAGATCGATCTATCTGAGACAGAAAAGCATCTTTATAATGAGGAGTTTAGGCAACTGGCACTATCTATAAACCAGGAACTGGATTGGTTGAGTCGTAATTACATTGAATTTCGGGGAATGACTTGGTTGAGAAATCAATATAAGTCACTGCTAATACACAAAGGATTTATAACTAAATACTCGCGCACAAGGTTTAAATACCATGAAGAGCAATTTACAGAAGCTTTTGTTGAATTCTATAGCAAGGAATTATTAGAAACAATACAGCCACAAATCTGGGAAAAACGGAATTCGTATCTAGAATATTCTCTGTTCTCCTGCGATATTACTCAAACCATAGATAGGATTACTCATGTTCTACTCATTAAGTTTTTATGCGGTTCTATAAGAAATATTTTTGAATGACAGTAGCTATTTTCAGCGATTATACTGTGTAGATAATTTTTGCTACTTTTGCTTACGTTCAGAGAGCAAAGTATTAATTGCTCCACTTATTAAAAAAGTAGATAAAGCTCCGATAAAATAGCCTATTAAAACTGCATCTGATAAATCGAGACTTGAAGCTGACAGTTGCATAATATTTTTCCCTACAAAACTCAAAAATAATACAAGTTTATTACTAGCTTAAACTATTTGCGGGTTCTCAATCAAGGATTACACTCACGATTTACGATAAATATATATTTCTTAATTATCCCAAGATAAGACTATTTCTCGAATCTGCTTCAGCTTGTTTGCCATATCCAGGGTATGAATTACATAATCAGGACGTTTGGAAAAATCTTTACCCCAATTGCCAATAGTCCTCTCGCTCAAACCTGTTGCTTTAGAAAGAGCATTAATACAGACTTTGCGATATCCTCTTGCCTCTGGAGACATATCTACCCATTTTCGACAGTACTCTAACGGCTCCAAAATCATCTATTCCTAATACGTCAACATGGTGATAGGAGATACTCGTTGACCGTGAGCATCTCTTCCCCATCAATTTTATCTTGCTATGTTGATGAATTATTGTCTATTAGTTTTGTTTTAGTTGAGAATTTTTTACTCATAAATCGTGAGTTTTAAGGAAGCAAAATATGGTATCATAAAGTGATAAAAGAAGGCGACCGCGCCGGGAAGCATGAATTCGCCTTCTCTTACAAACCCAATTAAATAAAAAGGTCTAATTACTATGATTGCATATCAATCCGATGCAACCCATTGCTTTGTGCTGACCAATTAACTGAAGGTGAGATTATTCGGCACTTTACGGGAGACACTTGGAAAGTCATTTCTGAACCTGAATATACCTGTTCTGGTATTAGCTTTGAAGTGCTGTGTCTGGA
>JASJEK010000089.1 GCA_030064915.1 Xenococcaceae cyanobacterium MO_234.B1 | reverse complement strand
AAAGAATAGGACAATTTAGTCCTAACAAAACTAAATTGTTACGAAGATCTAATAAATTATGTGTAGCGTAAATTATGCTTGCAATTCCTCTCATCGACAAGTCGAGAGACTCCTTGCAAAAGAAAGTTGAAAGAAGGAGAACTTTGATGGTTATTGAGAATCGTTATCTCGATTCAACTGCTGCAAAATCTGACCCAATTGTTGCTGATAACGTCCATATTCGGCCCAATTGCCCTGACGCAATGCCTCTTGAGCTTTTTGATAAGTAGAAAGAGCAGATTTGACTAGGATCGGATCAATTTCAGTTATGGGACTTGTGAGAACCTTCTCTACTTGCCTTTCACCAAAAATTACTGTCAAAGATTTTTCGAGACTTTGCTCCATCACCACTGCTTTGTCATAGGCGACAATCACACGCTTTAATTCGGGCAACTCCCCTTGTTCGGCTCGCAGATAAACTGGTTCGATGTAGAGCAAAGACTGGTCGATGGGAATTACCAATAAATCCCCTCGAATCACTTTTGAGCCTGCTTGACTCCAGAGGGTAAACTGCTGGGAAATTTGTGGAGTTTGGTCGATACGCGCCTCAATTTGCCTCGGACCATAAACTAGTTTTTGTTTGGGAAAGGCATACAACAGCAACTTACCATAATCTTCCCCATTAGAGCGGGCTGCCATCCAAGCGATCATATTATCCTTGCTGGCAGGGGTAAAGGGCAGAATCAGAATAAATCCCGTTTTTTCCTCTTCGGGCAACTTCATGATTAGGTAATAGGGCTCCATAACCACCTCATTTCCTTCATAGATTTGCCGAGGAAAGTGCCACAAATCTTCCCGATTGTAAAATACCTCTGAATCGCTCATGTGATAGGAAAGATACATCTGTGCCTGGAGTTTAAACAGATCGAGAGGATAACGAAAATGAGCTTTGACTTGAGTCGGAGTTGCCTTACTTGATACAAAGAGGTCGGGAAATATTTGACGATAGGTAGCAAGAACTGGGTCGTCTTCATCAACGACAAAAAATTGTAACTTGCCATCGTAAGCGTCTATCACTACCTTAACCGAGTTGCGAATGTAGTTAACTTTACTGTTCCCTGGGAGAATTTCCGTCTGAGCAACTGGCTCGGAATAAGGATAGCGATCGCTGGTCGTATAACCATCGATAATCCACTGCAATCTACCGTTAATTACAGCCAGATAAGGATCGCGATCAAATCTTAAAAACGGCGCCACGTGATTGACTCGTTCTTGAATCTGCCGATAGTAATGAATGCGCGACTGGTTTGTGAAATAGTTAGAAATTAAAATCTGGAGACTACCTAGGTCATAGGCATAGGCTAATCTGCGCCAAATAGAGGACAGAGGTACGCCACCTTGACCATTGTAATTAGTAAAGGCATTGGCATCGCCGAGGGGATAGTCAAACTCAGAGGTTGTAGTACCTGTGAAAATATAGTTGTTGGTTTCTTCCCCATAATAGATTCTCGGCTGAGTTACCTGTAAATCTACCAGGGAAACAGGGGGAATGTCCTTGAGATAAAGCTCCGGTAACCCATCGACGGTAGAGCGATTGACAGGACTCATCACCAAACCATAGCCGTGAGTATATTTCAGCCGTTGATTGACCCAAGTTTGCGCCTTTTGAGGTACTTGTTCAAAAGCCAGTTCTCGCCCCGAGAGCATTACCTGCTGATAGTCCCCATTGAGATAGTAGCGATCAACATCCACATCCCTAAATTTGTAATAAAGTCGGATTTCCTGGAGTTGCCGATAGGTACTAAGTAAAGGACGGTAATCCCAGAGACGAATATTATCAATAGTGGATTGATTGTTGGCTAAAGACTGCTCCTCAAGTTGAGCCTCAGCCCCATAATTCTGACGCTGTACATCATCTAAATGATAGGCAGCCTGGGTAAATTTGATGTTGTGTTCAATGTAGGGCTTTTCTTTCACCAATTCGTTGGGATTAACTATAAATTGCTGCATAAACCAGGGGTAGAGATTATTTAACAACAACCACGCAACCAAGAATAATCCCATGCCAGCTAGGGGTAGGGCAAGTCC
Organism: Xenococcaceae cyanobacterium MO_234.B1; assembly: GCA_030064915.1. Classification (GTDB taxonomy): domain Bacteria; phylum Cyanobacteriota; class Cyanobacteriia; order Cyanobacteriales; family Xenococcaceae; genus JASJCP01. The sequence continues at coordinate 17,227 of JASJEK010000089.1, read as the reverse complement.
TTGTTGCCTGATTGAGATCAGAAAGATGACTGCTACCAAAACGGCCAACCCACTCAATAACTGGTAAGCCAACAGCTTGGCATGAACATCAGTATAGCCAGCACCAAAAACTGTTCCTTCGGGAGAGTAAAGTAATTGATAACGAGCCAGCCAAAAACCCCAACCTACTAAAAGGGCGATCGCTGTTGCGAGTAAACTCAGATGAACTCTAGCAGTCTTGCTGATTCTAATTCTAGTTCTGGTACTCCGCTTCGAGGTGATGGCTCCGTTGAAACTGTAGGCTAGAACCGAAACGATCATCCCTGAGATTATAAGTCCCCAGAGCCAATAGCGGATGCCCTCATAAAGTGGTAGCCGAAAGACATAAAAGCCAATGTCTTGTGCAAAGATCGGGTCACTGCTGCCGAACTGAGAAGGGTGCAGGTATTTTAAGACTGTCTCCCATCTGTGGATGCTAGCACTAGCAGCCCCCAATGCTACCAGGCTAATCAAAAATAGGGTGGCATAGTTAACTGCCCTTCTGCTCTCAATTTCCCAGCTACTATTGACAACTAAAAGAACATTGCTCTGAGGTGCTTCTCCCATTGCCAGCCGAAAATTACCCCACAAAAACCACATATAGACCAGGAAGGTAACAACCCAAATCAGAATTTGCCATCTCAGCCGCATCCAAAAAACCTGGTCAAAGCCTACAGCCTCAAACCACCAGACCTCAGTAAGTAAATGAACTAGTGTGGTAGATACAGAAATTCCGAGTACTACCAGCACAATGATGATAATGATGCCTGCTTGGGAACGGTTCATATCTGGTTGGGTAATTTATATGAAGCCTCTCGCCACTTGGCTCCGCCGAAGTGGGAGTATCTAGTAGGACACCCTTCTCGGTTGAGACAGCTACCCGTGTACTAGAAAACAGTGCTTCTCGGTGAACAGTCGGAACTTTTGCCGAAGCTGAACCTCTAACTCATTTCTGGCTAGAGCTTGTAGAAACAAAATTTTTGTATTTAGTTATGCATCGTTATTTGGCTCTGCTCCTTACTTTTATCATCGGGCGACACAGAGACTTAAGAGTTACGAACGAATGTCACATCGGTCTTGTATCTACCCTGGCAAGCCAGCTTTCTACGTCTGGAGGGCAATAGTGCCTTTGTAACTAAAAACATTATATCTTATTTTCGCTTTTACAAACTATGGATTGCGGTGAGTAGGGGAAATGAATAAATTGCCCCTACTAATTTCGGGAAATAATTGAAGACTACTATATTTCACCACGGATGTCTTCTATGACACCATCTCTGAGGACAATTTCTACATTGAGTTTTTTGACGAGATTATCCCCCTTCTCCACGTGGAAAAAGCTTTCCATTTGTGCTTGGACAACTTCTTGATCCAATTCTAATAGTTGTACTTGTTGTAGTTGCTGTAGAAGCTGATTTTTTTTATTGAGAATCTCACTTTTCTTTTGAGTAACCTGGCTTTGGATATTCTCAATTTGTTTCTTGATTTGGGGACCAGAAGGGTTTTTCGCTTGTTTTTGAATTTCCTCTACGGTTCTTTTTCCCTGCATCTCTAACTGCTGCATCTGCTGATCTAATTGGGAAATTTGACTTTGAAGTTGTTGCTGTACTTCTTCCTTCCAACGGGAAGTTACGATCGCCTTAACAGTAATGGGGCGTTTTAACATTAAGCTAGAAGTAACATGTTCCATGAATAAAATTCCTTAATTGATCTTTGAAGACTACCAGTCTCAATTTACACGAAATGGAGTTAAGCTTTTTTTCTCTACAATCATATTCGGTATCTGTGGATTTTGTCGGTTTCGTTTCTCTACCTAGCTAATTGTTCACAATCTATATAATAGATAGTTAAAAGATGCTACTCAATATTAAGAAACAAAACTAACTGCACCTCAATTAACTAAATCTATGACACGCAGAAATAAATACGATTATGACCGGTATAACGGTTCTTCTTCTCGACAGTCTCCGTCTCCTTCTGGTGGTGGGGGAAAAAGTCCTATTGATGTTGCCAAAGCAGCTATTTTAGCCAGCGTATTTATTTTAGGTGTGGTAGTAGGTATTGCCCTCAACTTCAGCAATAATTCCAGTTTGGATACTGTAGACTCTCGGTTTGAAATTGACCAACAAGCACCTAATGCTGAACTGTGTCAACAATTTGGGGCTAGCGCGATTGTCTCTAATATGAGAGTCTATCTAACATTGAACCCGTTTAATGTATTTGTAACTCAACCTGTAATGGAACCTGGTTGTGTATTGCGTCAAAATAACTGGTCTTTACTAGAAAAGCAAAATTTAGTGACATCAGAACAAGTGAGAGACTGTAAGCGGAGGATGAATACTTTTGGTTTTACAGGAGTCTTAGAAGGTTCACCCAAGATCAACTGTATTTATCAAAATGATTCTATGGGTAATTTGTTCCTGAATAAGTCTGGTGGTTCTAGCGTCAGACCTGAGTCTGATAATTTTTAGCATCCTAAATAATTTCAGTTACAGTGATCGCTTCTAGAGAGAACAAATTCCCAAAATAAAACCCGCGTAAGCGGGCTTGGTATCTGATTATTAATAATCGGCGGAGTCTCTCTGACCATAGGTGAAATTCCCCGACTCCCGATTCCCAACTGTCGATTCCCGACTTCTGCAAGAAGTCTAGAGTATACCTCATACTTTCAGAGAATTAATCTTTAGCTATGCCTGCTCTTGAGTAAGGTTTCTAGATGCGTTCAAGAGGTGTTGATTCCTGAACACCATCGGCGTTATTATTTCGCGGACTGGATTGACAAGCCTTAAGGACTGCCTCTATGTGGGGCAAAGCATCATTGAACCACTTATCCCAGATTGGCTTTCCCTGTTCAATATTACTAATCAAAGAGTTGACAGTATTTCGCCACTGAGAATTTTCCTCGTCCCCTGGCAGAATCATTCCATAAGCCGCGCAAAATGGACGCTCGTTGACCAAAGGCGTTACCATCGTATATTTTTGCGGGTTGAGCCCAAGGACTAATGCTGTTCCGACCAAAAGAATGCCATCGCTGGCAAATCCCGTAATTTCACCGAGTTGGACATCCGCTATGCCGTGGCTTCTGTGCTCAAAAGAGTCTTTAATTTGTACTTTCGGATAGATTAGTCGAATATCTCTTTCGTTTGTCGTGTCGCCAATGATCCCAATTGTTCCTTTTCTCAGAGTTTCCTCTACCACGTCTGCTTTAACAAAGATTTGCGTTGCTGTCACAAAAAATGGTTCAGAAAACTTGATTCCATACTTACTTTCCCGCTCCCGTGTCATTGTATTAGGTCCGCATTCAAAATGGACAGTGCCGCGATTAACCAAATCCCATCGATTTTGAGTTGTAGACTTAACTAAATTAACTCTAATAGTTTTACCCAGTTTTTGGCTGAGAGTATTTGCTAATTCTTTGGCAAAATCTTCACAGTATCCAGTTTTTTCGTCTCCGAAACCGAAAAGTGGAGAATCTTCTCTCACTCCGACTTTTAAAACGCCCGTGCTTTTAATGTCTTCCTCAATAGATCTTGCCCAGCTAAGCTTGGGAAAAACAATGGATGCAGCTATAGTACAGGAAATAATTGCCAGTTTGAGTTTTCTTTTCATTTTTTGGATGGAGATTAGACGCAAATGCTGGGGTTATTCTACCAAACTTGCGAGCTTTGACGTTTTTTGATAGAGTCCAATGCTTTCATCTAGGGGGTTGAATTTGCCCCTGATCTGCGAGAAAAAATTCCTAAACTTTTTTTGGAGCAAATAAGCTTTAACCTTTTCGCAATAAAGCTTAGGGTGGTTAAAATGCTTAGTTTTCATAAGCTCAAGCACCGACTATAATTTGCTAATATAATTAGTTTTAAATATTAATAGTATAAACCCAATCTTGATATTTTTTAGTTTTATTTTCGGTGATCGCTGTTAACTCTTCTTTCAATTTATCAGTTACTGGGCGTTCAGAAGGTAAGTGATAGTTTTCTATTTGTTTAATAGGAGTAATTTTAGCAGCAGTACCACTTAAAAATACTTCGTCTGCAATTAATAATTCCGTTTTATCTATAGGACGCTCAATAACTTCAATTCCTAAATCTTGAGCAATCGTAATTACGCTATCTCTCGTAATACCTTCGAGAATATCTTGCTCGAAACCAGGGGTAATTAACTTACCGTTACGTACGATAAAAATATTCATTCCTGATGCTTCACCAACTTTACCTTGAGAATTCATCAATAGTGCTTCATCAAAGCCCGATTCTACTGCTTCAGTTTTTGCTAGAGAAGAAGTGATATAAGCTCCGCTGATTTTGCCTCTTAGGGGAAGACTCCGATCTTCTTGACGATACCAGGAGCTAATACGGCAACTAATTCCATCAGGAGGGAGATAATCGCCCAACTCTAATCCATAGACAAAAAAGTCTTTTTTTATATTATGTAATCTTGGGGCAATACCGAGATCGGAAGTATAAATAAAAGGACGAATATAAAAAGATTTATCTGGTTTATTTTTTTGGACAAAATCAATAATTACTTGTTGAATTTTGTCAGCAGGTAAATCATAGTTGAGAAACTTAGCACTATTACTTAATCGTTGACTGTGGCGGTCTAATCTAAATAGCAAGATTTGTTCTGGGTTGTCAGGGTTGGGAATTCCGCGCATTCCACCAAAAGCTCCTGTGCCATAATGTAGTGCGTGAGTGGCTATAGAAATTTTGGCTTCGGCAAAAGGAACAAACTGATTTTCAAAATAAGCAATAGGTAGAAAGTTGTGCATAGTTGTGATTACGTTTTGGGAAGTAGGGATGAGAAATAAATAAGCTCTGGTCTTTATTCAAATTGCATAGTTGTGATAGCAGGGGAGCAAAGGAGTGAGAGCGCAGGGGATAAATATATTAGCTTATCTACAATTTTTTTTACCAGGTCAGATTTACAATTTTATCCTATCGATTGATAAAGCAAGCAATGTTTATGTGGATTAGCTTACAAAATTTTCCGTACGCAAAGCGGGTACAAGAGCCCAATCCCAATTTATCTTAACCAAGAGACCTCTTGCCAAAGCACTAGGAGCAGAGGATGAGCGATCGCTGGTACAGCTAATTATTGAATGTGTTTGATGATGACCTCCACTACCAAAGGCTGGGAGCAAACTTCTAATTGCTACTATACCAATGATTCCCATTTCGATGAGACAAAACTAAAATTTAATCAAAGATGGCAATTTTTTGATATACCTCCTGACACTACAACTCCAGATAATTAATAATGGATTGAGGAATATATTATTTAATTAAAAATATTGGGGAAATGAAACTTGTTGAGGCAGTCGATCAAATCAAATATCAGCTACAGGAAATCCAGACTAAGGAACAAGTTAACCAACAAGAGCAAACTGCGATCGCTAATAATATTGAACGATTAGAAGCTGAACTCAAAAGGCTGGAAGCGGAACTTCAACAGCAATATCAGCGTCAAAGTAAATTAGACCAAGAAGCAATTGAACTGTGTCGCCAGTCAGAAGAGTTAAGCAATAAATTAGATAAATTAGAAAAAATTGAAGCTTTATCCCAAGAATATAAGACTTTACAACTAGAATTTAAGGATAATCAAGATTTATTAAATACTTTATACTCTTCGATCTCGACTATCAATGCTGAAGACATTAATTCTAATCATCATGTTAAAGGTTTAGAAACCCAAACTCAGGATTCAGGGGATCATCAGGAAGCAGAACCAAATGATTTAGATTTAGATATTGATCACATTAAGTCGATATTACCTGATGCAGAGAAAATATATCAACAGTTAGTAGCTCATCACCTAGATGAATATCACACTTATCAAAACTTGATTATAGATGGACTCGATCTTATTTGGTGTTCCGTCGCTTTTATTGCTTTTGGACGTTCTTCCTATCGTCAAATGAGTCGCAAATATCATCCCGATCTAGAAGGCTCACAACGGGCGATGCAATTAATTAATACTGCTTGGGAAATTGCTCAAGAATATTCCCAAGAAAATAGTTGTGCTAATTGATAACTGCTGATTGTTGATTGCTAATTAATAACTGCTTACTGATTACTGATAACTGATGAATGGCTTCTACCATTAAAACTCTACCGCCAGAAATAATTGACTTAATTGCTGCTGGAGAAGTAATTGATTCTTTAGCTGCTGTGGTGAGGGAATTGGTAGAAAATGCCCTGGATGCTGGAGCATCTAGAATTACCATTGCTCTATATCCTGAATTATGGCAAGTCAGAGTAGCGGATAATGGGGCAGGAATGTCTTTAGAAGACTTGAGAGTTTGTGCCTCTCCCCACAGTACCAGTAAAATTCGTACCAATCAGGATTTATGGCACATTACAAGTTTAGGGTTTAGAGGAGAAGCCTTACATAGTATTGCCCAGGTAGCGGAGTTAGAAATTTGTAGTCGTCGTCAGGGATATTTAGATGATGTAGGATGGCGAGTCAATTATGAGCAAGGAAAATCTGTTTTAGAAGAGCCGATGGCGATCGCATCTGGGACAGTAGTGACAGTTTCTAATCTCTTTGGTCAATTACCAGTACGCCGTCGAGGTTTACCTTCTCTGGCGCAACAGTTAAAAAAGGTTCAAAAAATTATTCAGAATATCGCTCTGTGTCATCCTGAAATTACTTGGTTAGTAAAAAAAAATGACCGTCCTTGGTTTCACTTTAGCCCTAGCAAGACCCCACAACCCATTTTGCCTCAAATCTTGAAAAAAGTTAATGCTAATGATTTAGCCTATCTCACACTCAAAGTATCTCCTCCTGAAACAGAAACTAATCAAACCTCAAAACTAGAGTTAGTCTTAGGGTTACCCGATCGCTGTCACCGTTATCAACCAGACTGGATTAAAGTTGCAGTTAATAATAGGGTAATTCGTTCTCCCCAATTGGAACAGACTATCATTTCAGGTATGGCGCGGACTGTCCCACGCGATCGCTATCCTGTAGCATTTCTCCACCTCCACACTATTCCTTCTGATATAGATTGGAATCGTCATCCAGCAAAAGCCGAAATTTATCTGCATCATCTTGAATATTGGCAACAGCAAGTAACTCAAGGGATCGAGCAAGCACTAAGATTGAATAAAGATAGTGTAGTCTCTCATTTGGGCGACCGTCGTATTAGTCAAGTTCTGAAAGCAGCCGAACCAGAAGGAAGATATAACCTAAGTAATTCTGAGACGAATAACCCTACTAACAGGAACAATCCCTTTCCTATTTTTGAATTACGAGCCGTGGCTCAAGTTAACCAAACTTACATTGTGGCGGAACACTCCCACGGATTATGGTTAGTAGAACAACATATTGCCCACGAAAGAGTTTTATACGAACAACTCCAAGATGATTGGCAAATTGTCCCTTTAGAAAGTCCCATTATCCTCAAAAATCTTACATCTTCCCAAGTAGAACAACTAGAAAGAATCGGAATTGCGATCGAGCCTTTTGGTGAAGAATTATGGACAGTTAGAAACGCCCCAGCAATATTATCAGAAAGAGCCGACTGTCAAGAAGCTTTACTAGAACTGAGTTGGGGCGGAGACTTAGAAACCGCTCAAGTCGCTACAGCCTGTCGTAGTGCTATTTACAACGGTACACCCCTAGATATAACCCAGATGCAAAACTTATTAAATCAGTGGCAAAATACCCGTAACCCACGGACTTGTCCCCATGGCAGACCAATTTATTTACCTTTAGAAGAATCAGCTTTGGCACGTTTTTTCCGCCGTCATTGGGTAATTGGAAAAAGTCATGGTATTTAACGTGAGTTCGGAGTTTGGAGTTCAGAGTTCAGAGTTTGGAGTTCGGAGTTACGCGATTTCATTTCTCAGACATCCTCTCAAAATCCTTGCACTTTATGTGGGAAATCCCAGGATAAATTTGGGAACTAAGTAGGTAGGCAAAATTATGTATCTATTTAAATAGACAGATAATTTACTAAGATTGTGATTTTATTGTTTTGGTTTGGGAACTATAAGAGTATATTCAATTTTATTTAAATTATTTAATTTAATTAAAATGACTCTCATAGAAAAGAAGCCAAGCTTTGCATCTTGGAAGCTATTGTTAATTGGTACTGCTTCTACTTTGATAGTTATTTCAGGAGGAATAGTAACTTGGAAGTCATTAAAAGCAAATTTTTTTCCTGTTGATACTATATCCATCTTTGAAAAAGAGCAAAAGAATGGATTATTTGTAATTATGCAAAATGATCAATTTGGCTATATAAATCGAAAAGGTAAAATTGTCATTAATCCTCAATTTGATAAAGTTTTAGCTTTTTTTGAAGATCTAGCACTAGTAAAAGTAGGAGATAAATATGGTTATATAGATAAAAAAGGACAATATGTTATTCCTCCTCAATTTGATAATGCCGATAATAAATTTTCTGATGGTTTGGCACCAGTAAAAATAGGAGATAAATATGGTTATATAGATAAAAAAGGACAATACGTTATTCCTCCTCAATTTGATAATTTTTCTAGTTTTTCTGAAGATTTAGCATCAGTAAAAACCGAGAATAAATATGGTTATATAGACAAAAAAGGACAATACGTTATTCCTCTTAAATTTGACTTTGCCTTGAGTTTTTCTGAAGAATTGGCACTAGTAAAAATAGGAGATAAATATGGTTATATAGATAAAAAAGGACAATATATTATTAATCCTCAATTTGACTTTGCTTTTAGTTTTTCTGAAGAATTGGCGCGAGTAATCAAAGATAATAAATATGGTTATATAGACAAAAAAGGACAATATATTATTAATCCTCAATTTGATAATGCCTCTGATTTTTCTGAAGGATTAGCAAGAGTAAAAACAGACGGTAAATATGGTTATATAGACAAAAAAGGACAATATGTTGTCAAGCCTCAATTTGACAAAGCCTCTAGTTTTTCTGAAGGGTTAGCAAGAGTAAAAATAGACGGTAAATATGGTTATATAGATAAAAAAGGACAATATATTATTAATCCTCAATTTGACAAAGCCTCTAGTTTTTCTGAAGGGTTAGCAAGAGTAAAAACAGACGGTAAATATGGTTATATAGATAAAAAAGGACAATATATTATTAATCCTCAATTTGATGAAGCTGTAGATTTTTTTGATGGTCTGGCTGCTGTGATAATTAAAGATGATAATGGTTCTGAAACAATTGGATATATCAATAAGAAAGGAAAATATATTTATAATCCTCAAGAATAAAGCGATCGCCTGATAACCTGATACCAATTGGAAAAAGTAATAAGAGACTTGATTTTAAGTCAAAAGTCATGCATTCAAAAATCAAAAGTTAATTGAGATAAAGCTTTGGGCAATTAATTTTAATAGAAAATAAAGTAATAGAAAATAAAGATGTCATATTTCTATTCATTTTTGAGAATTGGTATAACTTTTTTCATTGCAATTAAATCAATAGTTTCGTTTTGTAGCAATCTCACTCCCAACTGATGTTAGGGAGAATTATCTGGACCAATTAACTCAGGCTCAATTTTCTGCTTAAGTCTTTCTGAAGAATCTTCTTGATTTTTTTTGTTAGTTATCTCTGGGAAAAAATAAAATAAGAGAGTGGCAATAACTGAAACAGTTAATCCTAATAGAATTAACTTCCACCAAAGGGATGGGGATTTTGCAACTCTAGCAGTTTTTTCTAATGTTACTTCTGATTCTTCCCCAAAAGGTTGAGTCTCAGGCAAAATATCATCAGTAGGATTTATCTTAGACCAAATAATAGATTCCTCGATAGCAGATTCTACAGTTGACCAGAGTATAGGATTAGCAGAGACTCGAGGTTTGGGTTGGACTCGACAATGCATTAAAGCAATAGTAACGTTATCGTGACCATTCCGCTCATTGGCAATTTTGACAAATTGTTGAACTGCTTTGGTAATATCCCCTTGATCATTGAATACAGGTAGAATGATACTACGCCAATATTGTTCCACTCGATCAAAATCACTCAAACCATCACTACAAAGCAAGAAAATACAGTCATCATCAATCACAAGACGTTTCACATTAGGATGTAAGGAAGCAGAGTCTCGCATTCCCAAAGCTTGAATTAAAGCTCCTGCGGAAGGATATTGAAGAGCATCCCGATACAATGCATAACCAAGTCTTACTTCTCGTGATGCTAAATCATCATCTACAGTAATTTGATGACAACCTGTATTTGTAATCCAATAAATTCTAGAGTCTCCTACATGAGAAAGATACACTTCATGATTTCTAGCTAAGGTCATCACCAGAGTTGTACCCATGCGCTGTCTTTCTTGACGTTGCTCACTATCATTACGCTTGTTGATAGCATCGTTAGCTTCGTTAATATAACTAGTGAGTTTTTTAAGGATATTTTCGGGGTTGGTGTGAGTTTGCTCAAAGGGTAACTCAGTAATATGAGAGCGTAAATATTTAATAGTTTCTTGAGCAGCAATTTCTCCCCCATCATGACCACCAACTCCATCACACACTATTGCTAGAGAGTTACTAGGTTGGGGAATAGTGGTTGGGGTATCACTCATCGGATAAGCAGCATCTTCATTATTATCTCGGCTAGGGCCTGGATCGCTCTCAGCAAAAATTTGATAAGAATACTCTTGAGATTGACTACAAATTTCTAAGGCTCGATTCAACAGCGCAATCACTTGTTCTATTGCTTCAATTGAACCATTTTCTAGACGCAGACAAAGTTGAGTCAGCATTTCCTGAATGACAGGGGAAGCTATTTTACTCAATTCTGACCAAAAAGTTCCTAATTGTTGAAGAGTCGGTTTTGCCTCACTGTCAGTTTCGAGTTGTAGTATTTGTAATAAAGAACTGTTGACTCTGAGTAAGAAAGGATTGAGCAATGTGGAAGCTACCCCTTTGTTGTATAAAGGTTTCCACAGCTCAGCGATCTGCAACAACCAATTAAGTTGTCTTTGAGGAGTTGCTTTAGACCATAGAAAATTAATGTCTGGAATTAATTGAGGATAGAGTAATTTACCTGATGAGCCTAAAGGAACTGTTCCGTAGTCTAAAAGCCAAATATCAGTGCCGTCGAGTTGACCATAGACTTGAGGTATATGGGGGGAATGGGAAGATAATTTCAGGTAGGTAACAATTGTTTTTGGTAGCTCTTCCGGAATTTGAGGTAATAATCCTGGTTTAGTATCTAGAACAATTCTGTCTGTTAAGGCGAAATAGCGATCGTTCACCATCGTAGCTAGTAATTTGTTTTTCCCAATGTCTATTTGTGCTTCTTGTTGAAGATTAATAGGTTCTATTGCCCAGAGATAGCGTTTAACTACAGGGGTTTTACAACGCTTACAAAAGCGACTCTCAAGAGCATTAGAAGCTACACAATGAGAGTTTGAGCATTGGATTTTTAGCTCAGGGTTCGGCATAGATATTTTTGGCTGGGAGGCGCGCTTCATATTTTTTGCGCTCATCTTGACTGCTTTGACAAACTGGAGGCTAATATAATCTTCATCAAAGACAAATTAACTCCTGTTGATTCATATCGGAAGTTAAGCCGATATTATATACTTACTCACCAATTTATTATGCCCAAAATTGCAGTGTATGGAATTTTTATCTTAATGATGAGATTTTTTCCTTAAACTTAATTTTAAACTTAATTAAGGATTAGAGTCTTCCTAACTCAGGAAATGATGCTGAAGGGGAACAAAACCACAATCTATTACTGATTGCTAATTATTAGCAGTCTCAAGCATTGTGAGATTCAGCCAGCTCAGGCTCTGTTTCGTGGAGTTGCTTTAATTCAGAATAAAGGTCTTTTGTTAATTTTTGTGAACTTTGGCGTAAAGAGCTGGTGACATAGTCTTCGACATTCAAAGGTGAGCCAACATCCACATTCACTTTAGTTCCCCAACTAGGGCATCTTTGGCTATATCTAATACTGATGGGTAAAATTTTAACCTTACTTCCTACTTTCTTTGATTCTACCTCCAAAGCAATAAGAGCTACACCTCTTTTAAGTTTTTGAACTTTAGTTTCTTGAAATATGCCACCTTCAGGAAAAATTACTAACATCTCTTCTTCTAGAAGTAGCTCTTCACTATGACGCAAACTACCAATTCCAGGTCGTTCGGTATCAATGGAAAATCCCCCCATACGACGGATAAACCAACCTTGTAATCCCTTTACCTCTTTGGAAGTAACCATAAAACGCAAATCTCTCCCACTGACTAATCTTCCGATGGCATAGGGAATAATTAGTGCGTCCCAGCGAGAACGATGGGTGGGTGCAACAATTACAGGACCATCATGGGGTATATTTTCTTGCCCTGTAACTTCAATTTTGCCAAAAAATAGGGGAAGAACCACATAACAACCCAGAGGATATAGTAGATGTGCTAACCAGGGAGATACACGAGAACTGACTTTTTCGTTATTTATATCGGAAGAGTAGACTGGTTGAATCATTAAAAAGCTACGACACTAAAATTAGGAGTTGAAATTTATTCACCTTAAATTATCTCTAGCTTAGTTTTTTTGAGGTTCGATGTATTCTCTCTCAAGGACAGTTTTTCTAGTGAATAACGTGAGTTCGACGGAATTTGAATCTTTGAACTCTATATCTAGTAAGTGCTATGGGCGATCATAGCTCGAATCACTATTGTCATAATTTTGCTTAGGTACTTACAAGTCTTTATTTACCGAGATTTTGGGAGGAGTAGTTGGTTCAAGTTGCGATCGCCAGATTTATTTAGCGATCGCCAAAATTTAAAAAGTCTCAAAAGCTAGCTAATCCAACCCATTGAAGACTTAGTAAAGATTTACAAATAAACTATTGACAAATTGCACAAAACTTTAACTTGTCATCAATGCCTACTGTTAAATCTTCTTTTGTATTTGGTGGGATAGGTGAAGCGAATTTTAACTGAACCGTTTCTAACTGATAGGCTAATGCGCCCAATTTTGGCTTTTCTCTCTTTGTTGTTGATATACATAGTGTTTCACCATTCAGGTGCTAACACACGATTTACACAAGATTCAAAAAGAGAACAGAAAAAATAGCTTTATTTGACCAGCTAAAGTGAATATACAACTACAGCATCAAAATAATTTAAGAATAGCTACAAGCCTTTCCACAATTAGGTTTCCAAGTTATTTGCCTCATTAATCCTAAATCATGCTATGATAGATAATCGTGAAAACGGGGCGTAGCGCAGCTTGGTAGCGCACCACTTTGGGGTAGTGGGGGTCGTGGGTTCAAATCCCGCCGCTCCGATACAGTTAGAATAAGGGTTTCGGCGATTTCTTGAAAGGGAATTAATCGGGTTGTTTATATAATATCCCCAATTAGTCCCCAGTTGAGATAGTTTACGAAACTCTTATCTGCATGAAAACATTAAGCTACAGTTTTTGTAGGCAAGGTCATTACATCTTGCCATCTTCTACCGTTCTTAATGCTGCTGATGGTTTCTCTTGAAACATTAAACTGAGAACTAATTGTTTTTTGTGTTAAGCTGCCTTGAGCCAGCAACTTCTTAATTTGTCTAACCTGAGCCTCGGTTAACTTTGAGAACCCGTTATTCTTACCTTGGGTATTTATTTTGGGTCTAAGTCCATTGCTATGAGCATGAGACATATTCTCTGATGGGCTTACCCATTCTAAATTACAGGCGTTGGCATCGGTCTTACACCCATTGATATGATTGACATCGGATTTGTTATCTGGATTAGGTAGAAACGCCTCTGCAACTAATCTATGGACTAACTTACACTTTCTATATCATTGTAAAGACTGACTCTCAGGTAGCCACGAGTTATATATGGCTTTAGTATTTTGCCTGTCTTACTATTCTTGACTTTTCCATAATTGCTTATCTGATATCCTTCATAACCTGGGATATCCACAAATACTTCGGGGGCGTATCTTAACGCCATTGATATTTCGTACATTAATATTTTTCATAATCTTAAAAGTTTCAAATAAATTACATATATCTTTATCATATTTCATAAAAATTTGATTGACTACAATCACACTACGTAGAGATTAATAGGCTTAGGGTAGATATATCAAAATAAATTGTCAATAACAAACTATGGAACTTATTAGATACAGCGTTTCAGAATATGGTTTTCACGTTCCAACATCCATAACAAACACTATATGGAAACAAGCATTTAAAGAGTTAGGACAAGATGCTCCCTCTCCTGCTTCTGATGCTTATGAGTTAGAAGATAAAGAGTATAAAAACAAGCTAAGAAATCAACAAGATAATAATCAAGTTTTTTTATCTCCAAGTTGGACTGTTGAACAAGTATCAGAATTGATTACTGATGATGCTCCTTTTCATATAGCCTGTGGGTTTGCTGAAGAAGATTTAGACAATTTAGGGTTAAGTAAATTAGGTGAATATGAAGTTGATATTTCACTCATAGAGCAGTCTATCAAAAATAAAGGTTTTGAGGACAAAGAATTAAGAAAGTGGTTAAGAGTAGCTACTAAAGATTTTTTAGATACGCTACTAATTTCATTAGATGCCTCTCAGGAAGTGATAGACAATGGGTTTTTATCTAAGAAAAGAAAAGAAGTATTTAATTTGTTAAAAGAAAATTCAAATAATAAAGTAGTTGCCCAAATTAAACATTTTGCTCAAAAAGTAGAAGAAGGTAAACAGTTTATTAAAGATGCTAAAGAAGAACTCGAACAAGCTTATGAAGAGTATTATCAACATTATAGAGATGCTAAAGATACTTTGAAAGAAGCGAAAGCAAATCTTCAAAATGATATTAATAGCATTGTTAATTATACTGCTTATGAACTTAATGAGCAGAAGCAAGAAGTTTATGAAAATCATAATCAAGCTTTGAAAAAAGCTAGAGAGAAGAAAAAGAGAGAAAAAGCAAGGTTTCAAAAGTTGTTAGCTTTCTCTGAAGGTGTAGCTTTAGCTTCTATTGATGGAATAGCACCTCAATATATTCAAGCTGCTCAAGAAATAGGAAATCAAGTCATGAAGGTTTCTAATGATATGATTGCTGGTCATCGAACTCAAGGTGTAGAAGCGGGTTCAGAAGAACAGACTAAATTAGTGGTTAAAGGAATTACTAAGGTAGTCAAGGATTTAATTAAACAAAAAGCTTCTGATGATGTGCTTAGTGTGAAAAAATCATTAGCTGCTTCAGATACTCCAGAAATTATTCTGAATAATGGTAATTCAACTAATGGCAAAGTTACTCAAACAGTAAGTGCAGGTAGTAATTAATTCTCTAAAGACAAATGACGTGCCTTGTGCTGGCTATAACAACACTGACAGATAAGTGTAGTTAGAAGTAGCGCAAGTAGCACGTTATTTGGCTACCTAACAGTTAACTTGAGTAGAGAGAAGGTTATTTATATTTGAGTTCATGTTGAATAAGTTGCCTTGCTGCCTCTTTAAGAATACACACAGCACCCGCATTACTGTATCCTTGTCCAGTCTTTTTAATTAATTCGCAGTCAAGATATCTTGAATTGTGCATTAAGTGTATTCCTAAACCATCCCAATTAACAAGTTGGATATTATTTAGGTCTGTATCCTCAGCATAAGCAGCACATAGCTTTTCTATGCCAAAGCGTTTCAGCACCATTGCTCTAATCTCATCAGTTACAAATTGAGCGTAGTATTTTTGATGTCTGTTAGGCTCTTTACTATTTAAGTATTCGTGTCTAGTAATCATTATGTTGATGTTTAATTCAATAAATTAGACAAATAAAAAAGTCAGTTTTACGTCATGACTTAGGACAAAATATTTAATTGTTAAATAGGTCTATGCTGCTATGATGATGAAATTATTCATAGAAGCAGAATTTTTTATTTAATAAAAATAATTCCAGTAGTAAATAAAACTCCTGCTATAACTGTTTCGATAGTACCTCTACTTCTTACTTTCTCTTGATATGCCTGCCCTCTACGAGCAAAAGATAATTGACCTTCACTTGGAGAACCGAATATCCATTGTGTACTCATGTTTACATCAGACTCAAAAGTAATATCTCTAACTCCTTTTACTCCCAAAATCAGACCTGAAGCAATAAGAATTCCTGCGACTAATTTCTTTTTATTCATATTTATAAGCCAAATAGTTGTCAACTCTACTAATATTCCCAAACAATATAATTTAAATAACATCCTGTCAGCTAAGATGTCTGATTCTTGTTGATTTTTGGGAAATCTAAAATATGAGATTCTTTGTAACCAACAAAGTTAAACATCATATTTAAAATAATTAACAAGGAGACTTATGAATTTTAAAACTTTTCTGCTTGCTTCTCTAATGATTTTGATTGGTACAGTAAGCAAGGCTTCGGCAGCAACTCATCTCCGTGTTTGTACTAAAACTCCTAGCGGAAGCGTTAATATTAGGTCTGGTGCTGGAACTAACTATAGAATTGTAGGTGAAGCTTATAATGGTCAAAATTTGTTTTATAGTTACGAAGGAATGATGAGTGATGATAATGCTATCCCACCAAAAGACCGAGACGGATATTACTGGGTGAAAGTACGTGATAATCGTGCAGGTAATGATATTGGCTATATGCGAGCCGATTTTCTCGGTTGCTCTCCTTCCAATCTACAACAATGGTTTGTAAATAATCTAAGAACAAGATAAGAAAAAATGCTGTATCTGTTTTTATAAGTAGAATTTGATACAGCATCTACGACATGATATTTCTTAACAATATTAGATTGCTAGCATCTAGCTTACGTACAATAAGTATAATTCCAAGGTAAAAATTTACCAGAACCCATAGCTGGGTCTAAACATTCTCTTGGTGCAGTTAAACCATTAGTCTGAATGGCGTATTGGTTAGACCAGCCAGAGTAAGCCTTGGCAAATGTTACGACAGCTAAATTATTACAATTTTTCACCAAATGATTCGCCCAATCCTGTTGTAATTGTTGTGAGTTTAAAATATTGGCAGCAATACTATCTGATTTGGTCGAGCTATTTTCTAGGAATAAAACTGAATTTTTATTTTGGTAAATTGGATTACCTAATAAAAAAGTTATCATTCCGTTTCTTTGACTAGGATTACCAATATATCCATCATTAGCAGTGTTGTATGCAGATACATTTATAGAAGTTCCATAATTATATATTTGTTCTGCCACTTGATTTAATGCTAATGAACAATCTTGATTGGATTGAGCTTGAACGGGAGTTTTGAAACCAAGAGGTAATGACAAAAATACTG
>JASJEK010000341.1 GCA_030064915.1 Xenococcaceae cyanobacterium MO_234.B1 | reverse complement strand
CCATTGCTCGGTGCAACAGTTCCACCGCGACGTTTGGGTTTTACTGGTTCATCATTTGCTAGTGCTAGCTGATAGCTAGATAAGACAGTACTTAGTACCAGTTTCATTTCTAACATCGCTAAAGCATAACCCAGACAAAGACGATTACCTCCGCCAAAGGGGATAAACTCATAAGGGGAGTACTTGCGTTCTAAAAATCTTTCGGGCAAAAATTGTTTTGGATTAGGGTAAAGAGCTTCTCGATGATGGGTTGAATAAATGGAGGGAACTAACATTGTTCCAGGCTCAAACTTACGACCCATAATTTCGATAGTTGAGTTGGTAATGCGAGCAAAGGCGATCACTCCAACTGGATAAATTCGCAAAGTTTCTTGGCAAACAGCAGTTAAATAGGGAAGTCGAGAAATCTCCATTGGATCTGGATTCTCTCCTAAGCTATCTATTTCTTGGAGTAGCTTTTCTTTAACCTCTGGCAAATGATTAATCCAGTAAAAAGACCAGGCTAAGGCGGTAGCAGTAGTTTCGTGACCTGCAACCAAAAGAGTTATCATTTCATCGCGCAACTGTTCGTCGGTCATTGGCTGACCGTTTTCGTCTGTTGCCGATAGCATTAAACTGAGAATATCATTGCTTTGTAGTTGTGGGTTGGCTCGTCTCTCATCAATTTCAGCCTGAAGAAAAGCATAAATTTGCTTTCTTAATCGCACAAATTTTCCCCAAGGACTCCATGCACCCCAATCTTGTTGGAGGAATTTTAAAAAGATAAAACTCGCTCCCACGGGAGAAGCCGTTATATTCAGCCATTCCGCAAGAATTGGCTTTATTTCTTGGTAACGCTTGCCTTCACTTAAACCAAACACTACTTGTAAAATGACTTCTAGGGTAATGTTTTGCATAGCATCCCTAGCAATAAAAGGCTTATTGACCAACCACTCACTTGCTACTCTCTCAGTGATTTGACAAATCGAGTTTGCATAGGATTTGACTTTTTCACCATGAAAAGGAGGCATTAGCAGTTTTCGCTCTCTTTTGTGGCGATCTCGCAAAGCGAGGCACTGCGTGATCGCCGTCAAATAAAATAAGGGAGTTATCCCCAAAAAAGGGACGAGCAAGATAGTTAGTACGACCCACATCAAAAGATTTACCATCAGCACTAAAAATCTCTTGAATTCCTTCGGGATTAGCGATAAATACTAAGGGGGGAAAACCCAAGAGCCTTATAGTAAACATATCTCCGTAGCGTTCTCCGCAGTCGTCAAGATACGCCAAAGGTTCAGTAATCCATTTGATTAACTGCAACAAGGGCGGAATTTTTGGCCCGTCAGGTAATTTCATAGTTATTTCTGTAAATTTTTTGGGTAATTACACTTAATGTACAACAGGTACAAACAGGTGTTCCTGAACCAATTTATTAGCTAAAAACCACCGTTCTTTGAGCTGCGCGCCTACCTGTCATTAATAAAGGAACTCCGTTGCTAGGAGCAATAGTCAAACCGCGACGCTGGGGTATTACAGGTTTGTTATCTGCTAGGGCTAAATGGTAATTAGATAATATTGTTCCTATTACCAATTTCATTTCTAACATTGCCAAGGCGTAACCTAAACAACGGCGATTGCCACCACCAAAGGGGATAAACTCATAAGGGGAGTACTCCCGTTCTAGAAACCTTTCGGGTCGAAACTGTTTTGGCTCTGGGTAAAGCTCCTCGCGATGATGAACCAGATAAATACAAGGAGTTAACATAGTCCCAGCATCAAACTGATGACCCATAATCTCTACGGTTGACTTAGCCATGCGAGGAAAGGCAATGAAGACAACTGGATAAATCCGCAAAGTTTCTTGACAAATAGCAGTTAAATATGGTAAGCGATAAACTTCCATTGGGTCTGGATTATCCCCTAGAGTATCTATTTCTTGCAGCAGCTTTTCTTTGATATGGGGTAGCTTGTGAATCCAGTAGAAAGCCCAGGCTAAAGCAGTGGCTGTAGTTTCGTGACCAGCAAATAGAAGAGTCATCATTTCATCCCGCAACTGGTCGTCAGTCATTGGCTGACCATTTTCATCTTTTGCCGATAGCATTAAACTGAGAATATCTTTGCCATTTAGTTCTGGATGCCCCCGTCTTTCATCAATTTCCGCCTGGAGAAGCTCGTAAATTCGTTGTTTGCGTCGCAGAAATTTTCCCCAGGGACTCCAAGCACCTAAATCCTTTTGTAGGAAGCTGAAAAATAACATACTGGAGCGCAGGGGAGATCCTGTCATATCTAACATACTGGCTAGAAGGGGCTTGATTTGTTGGTAACGATCCCCTTCACTAAGACCAAAGACAGTATGTAAGATTACCTCTAGGGTAATGTCTTGCATCACAGTGCGAGCAACAAAAGGTTGATTAACTTGCCACTGACTCCCTACTCTCTGAGTAATTTGACAGATTAATTGAGCATAAGATTTTACTTTTTCCCCATGAAAGGGAGGCATCAGCAGTTTTCGCTCTCGCTTGTGACGCTCGCCATCAAGTAATATTAGAGAGTTATCTCCTACCAAAGGACGAACAATTCCATTACTCCGTCCAGCGTCAAAATTTTTGGCATCAGCAGTAAAAATTTCCTGAATCCCTTGAGGATTGTTGATAAATACAAAGGGTCGAAAGCCACTTAGCCTTAAGGTAAAGATGTCTCCATAACGTTTAGCACAATCATCTAGATAGTCTAGAGGGTTAGCAATCCATTGGATTAATTGCAAAAGTGCCGGATTTTTTGGTCCGTCAGGTAGTTTCATGTTACTCCCTTCTCTTGAGTGAATTACCCTAAGATTTTGTAGGGTCTAAAATTATAGTACTTCGGATAAGAATCTAATCTAATGTGAAGCCAGTAGACTCCTAACCCTGATGTACTTATCCAAAGAGGCTGATCGTTAAGTCTTTGCTGGATAGTTTGTCCTACAGTTTGCCATAATGCGTGATTTTGAGAGTCAGGAGCTTTTCTAACAAAAGAAGCAAGATGAGGATAAATGGAATTATCTCCAACAGGATAGGGTACAACCAGTAGAGCATCATTGCCTAGATTAGGAAAGGTAATTATATCTTTACCTGGAGGCGCAGACTGGAAATATTGCCTAAAAGCATTAGAGTTAGCTTTTACCCTAGCTAGTTGGGGGCTATCTATGAGGACAAATTCAAACTCTCTATTAACAGTAGATAGAGTAATTGGTGGTGTTTCCCAAAAATAGGCTGAAAAGGGAGCTTCAGCTAGTAAGGAAATAAAAAAGGTGCGAAAAGAATTATTATTTTGCCATAACTCAATTACTTCTGAGTAAATGAGCCTTTGATTGTTGAAAAGAAGAGAAATTTTTTGATTAGGTTCTGATTTAAGGTTTTCTACCAGATATTTCCACATTATTAATTAGATTGTAAGAACAAGCCTACTTCGAGAAAAGCAATAGGTAAACCACAGTAAAATTGAAACATAGATAACTAATTTTACTTAAGTAACTACTATTTTCTGATTACAGTCAATGATGAAAAAAAGTATTTCTTCCCTTATTGCGATCGCTCTAATCTTGAGTCTCAATTTGATTGTCTCCTTTCCTGCTATGGCTTTGGGAAACTCTCCTTTAAGTGGACTAATTACCCTAAAGGCTCTAGCGAAAGACGCGATTCCCTATGAAAATGCGATCGCCAACGGCAAACCGACTCTCTTAGAGTTCTATGCAGATTGGTGTACTACTTGTCAGGGGATGTCTCCTATCGTGCGGAATTTAGCTGAGAAATATGACAATCAAGTCAATTTAGTAATGCTTAATATTGACGATCCTCAATGGGATGACTTAGTACAAAAATATAAAGTTACAGGAATTCCTCAATATACTTTTATTGATGCAAAGGCTAACACAGTTGATACTTTAATCGGGAAAGTACCCCAAGCAATTATGGCTCAGGTTTTTGAACAATTGATTAACTGAGTGACATCCTCTCATCCCCTAAAGGGAATGCCTTATCAGACAGCCCCTTGGGAACACGGGAGTTAGCTTTCTCGAATTTACGTTATCTTAGTGCCATTAAATTATGAATTATGAATAATTCAGGCTAATTCTCCTTTGACTGCTCTCCAGAGAATTTCTGTTACTTCCGTTGCCATCCGTGCATCCAGTTCTACCACTTCTCGATCTAGGTCCCTGGGGGCTCTCGCCCTAGCCCCTCTCAAAGCCATACTAAAAGTAATCATTTCAGGTGGCCCCTCGGACTTGACCTGATTGCTCACAGCAAGTTGTACCAATGCTACGTAAACTGCCTCCGTTCTCTCTCTTAAACCAGTTGCTCCATTACCTAGCTTGGAGAGAATAACTACAGAATCAAGTACCCTTTCTAATCCTAGCTGTTGAATAGCTAAATCAGTTAAGCGAGCTGGATCTCTAGCCAGGGCGAAGATCACACTTTCAAGACTTGACCATGAAACCCAACTTAGCCGAGATTTCTGAGGGAGATAATTGTGCCAACCCACCATTGAGATCATCCTAGTCAAATCATAGGCAGAGAGATGATTACACGCCCATCCAGGAGGTTGATTGTCAGCAGTTAAAATCACTTCTGCTGTCAGAGGGTCAACTAACTCTGGGTGATTGATAAAAGGTTTTTCTCCGTAGGGGCCACGAAAAACTAAATTCTGGTTTCCCGTAAGGTTTTTAAGCCATTTCTCTAGCTCTAGCTGAGGCGAGAATCTCTTGAACATAGCACCCAAGGAATTTGAGGTCGCTAGATTTTCTTCATAGGTGACTAGATCTGTGAATAAATTAGAAACAGGAATACTTCTTAAAATGCCTTCTCTATCTATACCTCTAATCTTGTATTTATTTATGTTGACTCCAGGTAATTTTTTATTGAAGAGAGAGACCAGATAAAGCATCGGAATTATTTTAGTTCCGCTCCAAAATTCTTGGGGACTCAGTGCATTTCGACCCAGCCATTTAACCTGAAAGTTTCCTAAAGCCCAACTGCCAATACAGATACAGGCTTCTTTAATATCTTCATGGAGAAAATCCAGACTTTGCTCGTCAATTGAGGGAAGTTCTCCTCGGGCTGGATAAGAAGAAAATGTAGAGTGGGGATAGGTTTTAGCCACCAGATTGAGGTCATCAGGAATCTGTTTTAAACGAGCGGGGTAATTCCTAATTACTTGTTGTAATGGTGAAGTTTCAATCCCTTGATATAAGAGTACAGGATGGTCTTCAACTCCTAAAGCTGCTAGCTCAAGGAATTTCTGATAAATTTGCTCTTTATCGAGTATATCTTCCGAAAAATCTGGGTCAGAGATAGATTTTTTTTGATTAGTTTTCTGAGCTATTTGATAAGATTGCGCCTGTCCTCTTTTGAGAAGCTCGGTAGTACTTAAAAGTCCAAGAGCAGCCGCCAAAGCCAGCATCATTTTTCGCCTTGATAGCTTGGTTAAGAGAACAAGATTTTTCAACAGTATCAGTCATATGCATTCCTTAGTGACTTCTCCTTAGTGACTTCTCCACACGCTGACCTTTAATAAGGTACAGCGCGATGCTCCTCAACTCACGTAGAATTCGAGAGTTGAAATGTAGCACCTGATTAATCCCTCAAATTTAGACCTGAATCCTTACGTAATGGTCTTAATTTAAAGTATTTAAAGTTGACTAACTACTAATTTCATATCTCTAAAATATGGAACAAATTTATTATCTAATGGCGAAGTTGCGATTTCTTTTTTAGATAAACGAGTTTCAAGAGATTGTAGAATCTTCTGACAAGTATTTGGACAACCAATAGATGCTACAAGCTTGTTATCAACAAAAATTCCCCAGCGTTTATCTTGGATTTGTTCTGAATGATAAACCATTATTAAAAATATATTGATTAAACGTTTTGATTGTACTAAATTTTAGCAGTAAATTAAATCTGTATGTTATCGGATAGCTCTCTGTATAAGATTTATCTGTATAAGATTTAATTTACGCCTAATTCATACTCCTTGCTGTTGCTGAATAAGCAGTTACTCATAGCTATCAAAGCTGGAAAATTCATTCGTAGCCAATCAGCATCAAAATCAGCAACGTCCATTTGTTTCTCTAACGTTTGTTTCTCTAATTTGTCAGATGAGTAGTAAAACTCCAAAGATTAATTTTCTAAATTAATTTTCTAAATTAATGTTCTAAATAGTTTCATAATGAACAACTGAATCCCTTGGATAAGGATATTAAAACTTATTCAAAATTAATGCCAGTATTTACACTAAATCTTCATCAATCTTCATCAAATATTTAAATAACCAATAATTCTCCCGTGTAATTACTTAAAAATAAGTACGAATACTTCTTGTGTTTTTATGAGTAATTCCACGGATTAAATAAGTAATTACACAGGCTGTGTAGTATTTATCTAAAGACCAAGGTCTTTAAAACTAAATAACTTCTCCAATTAAATATTTTAAATATTCAAGTTTGACTGATTTACAGAGTTTTCTTGGTTTATTCAAACTCCATTATCTGAATCCTTACCGCTTAATTTGTTTCAACACCGTGGTTGGATATGCTGGGGTTCCCCCAGCATCCACCACGTTCAAAAGCACCACCGCCAGGAGTTTCAATGACAAAAATATCTCCTGGTTGCATTTCTACGGTAGCAGTGCTATCTAATTGTTCTTGTGTCCCATTTTTTCTAATAAGGTAATTTTTGCCAACTTCACCTGCTTTTCCTGCTTTTAACCCAAAAGGGGGATTAACTCGACTACTAGATAAGATTCCAGCAGTCATTGTTTCTAAAAAACGGATTTTTCTGATTACGCCATTTCCGCCATTATATTTTCCTTTCCCACCACTATTTTTTCTAATACTAAAGCTTTCTAGTAATACAGGAAAGCGTAATTCTAATACTTCTGGATCAGTAAGGCGGGAGTTAGTCATTTGGGTGTGTACTGCATCAGTACCATGGTAGTTTTTTCCTGCACCTGAACCACCACAAATTGTTTCGTAATACTGATATTTTTGATTACCAAAAGTAAAATTATTCATTGTTCCTTGGGATGCTGCCATAATACCCAATGCACCATATAAACAATTGGCAATATTTTGAGAAGTTTCTACATTTCCTGCTACTACTGCTGCTGGATAGATTGGATTTAACATACAGCCTTCAGGAATAATTATTTGTAATGGTTTGAGACAGCCAGAATTAAGAGGAATATTATCTTTTACCAGGGTACGAAATATATATAAGACTACTGATTGAGTGACGGCTGATGGTGCATTAAAATTATTATCTAGTTGAGGAGATGTTCCTGTAAAATCTATAATGGCACTGCGATCGCCTTTGTTAATTGTAATACTAACGTGAATCTTAGCTTGATTATCTAGCTGGACAGTAAATTCTCCATCTTGCAGCACATCAATTACTTTTCTCACAGACTCTTCTGCGTTATCTTGAACAAATTTCATGTAAGTATGCAC
>JASJEK010000340.1 GCA_030064915.1 Xenococcaceae cyanobacterium MO_234.B1 | reverse complement strand
CGTAGCCCGTAGGGTTTAGGGTTGACGGTAAATCGACGGTGATTAAACTTAAATGTGTGGTGATGTAAGGTTTAGGGAAGTTATCGAGAATGGATACAATTGTTGTGTAAGTAGCTTTTATAAAAAAACTCCTCGGACTGCCTTAGCCTTGTCCTGTAAGACTTACATTAAAAATATTCAAAAACTCCTCCCATAGCTCATTCATGACTATACAAAAAAGAGTAAGCCTATCAGACCTACTCAATAAGTGATTAGTTAGTTAATGGAAGTTTAGCCGAGCAAGTCTTCTATCTCATGCTCTGACTTCTGGTATATCTTGCTGATTAGTTCCACTACTGCTACAGATGAATTGGGGTATTTTTTGATTATCTGTTTAGCTTCCAGTAAGCCACTGGTAAAGTCGATCGCTTGCTTATTAGATTGTGTAAGTACATCTATTTGAGTTTGTATTCCTTGACGTTTCTTGTAGGTACTTTCATTCATAGTTACAGAGTGTCCCATAGATTGCGCTCTAATTTCAACTGGGATACCAGCTTGTACTCCTAGTAAATTCCCTAAATGCCTATCGGCATGAGTTTGTGTAAATGGTGCATTCCATTTAACAAGATTATCTCTAGCAACTTTACAATGAAAATCTCTAATAGTTTTATAGCTACTATCTTCCTTGGGTTTATTAGTTGGTAGCTTAGGGTTTTGTAAATGCCATTTAAAGTAAAGGTTGGGGTAATTGGGGGGAATCATAGGACGTGCTAGACGTTCCCCAGTCTTAATAGTAGTACCGAGATTAGTTTCTTTACCTAGATAAATGAGTCTATGGGGATTATTTACCATGTCATTGTAGGCATGGACTATTAACTTACCTTTACTGTCGTAAGCTGGTCTGTCTAGGTTCTTAATCGCGAATACTTCATTGATACGTAGCCCATAGACTATCTGCATTCCAAATACCCATAACCATGACTTTCTAATCTCTAAGTTGCTATTACCGTGTAATTCTTCACTTATTCCTAAAACGCGATCGCGCCATTCAATGAATTCCTCTAAAGTTATAGTCTGACATTCTCTAAACTCAGTTTGCTTAGAATCTATTTTTTTGAGTTCCTTGTAGATGTTGTCATAACCATTTTTCCTAGCTAATGCCCGATAAGCAGTCGTAGCATCTTTAAAGCTTTTACTTCCCTGTTCCCAACGATCTAAAGTAGCTAGGATATCTTTGAGGTTAATTACTTTATCTGGTGGTAAATGCTTGTAATATTCGTTGTAGGTTCTATTCCAACTTGTTTCATGGCTAGGATGTCCCTTGATTCGTTTATTGCCACGTCTATCTTTACGTTTCCAGAATTCATCCTCTACTACTGTGATCGCTTTTTTGAAAGTCAGTAAGTCATTTTCTACCTTATTGATTTCCTTGATCTCTCTGTCGTACCATTCCCAGAATTCAGACTCACTCTTTAATCTCTGGAGTGCATCAGCTACTTTATGAGCTTTACTCAGTGCTGATATCATGCCATCTAAGGTAAAGCTACAGTTACAACCATATTTACTTCTTGGTTTATCACCTATCTTGAATTGTAAAAGGATGCTATTTCTATCTCTGGCTAAAGATATCCCCTTGGGAGATTGTTTCCGATATCTTTTGAAGTCTGTTAGTAGTGCTTCATAACCTATTTCATGGTTATATCTTTCGCTCACTTTTCGCTCACTTTGGCTAAATGTACCAGTGAACGAAGCTTTGAGCTAACGTAGTTAAGTTGTTTTAGGTTGTTATCGTGGGTTCAAATCCCGCCGCTCCGATTCATCTTTAATCCTCTCTCTGAGAGGGTTTTGTCGTTTTTATCTCTAATCTTCAAGCCTATCTGATTCTCAATAAGCAAGGTATTTTGGGTATTTTTCAAGGGTTTTAAAGCTAAAATTGGTAGAAAATTGGTAGATAGAATTCAGCCTCTAAAAACCCCATGGCTCATAGCGATCGCGACATAATTGGTAGAGAAACTGGTAGACAGAAGAAAAAACCGAAAGGAACGGTAAAAGTTGAATCTGATAAAGGTTGGCTCAGATTAAGATTTACCTATGGAGGGAAGCGACGTGCCTTTGCTCTAGGTTTGCCAGATACAAATATCAATCGAAAGTTTGCAGAACAGAAAGCACGACAAATTGAGCTAGACATTATTTCTAGTAATTTTGATTCCAGTCTACAAAAATATAAACCCCAAAAAAATAGTGAAGACACTAAGGCAAATTTAATAACTGCCGAAGAATTAATATTGAAATTTATTGAATACAAGTCTAAATTTGTATCTTCACTTCGTTCGCTGGAAAAATATCAAACTATTCTAACTCATCTAAAATCATTTGATTTCAATGGTAAAACTGTTACTGATTCTTTGTCTAATCGACCGGCTATTGAGCTACAACAAGATTGTTCAGAGCAATTTTATCAGTATCTATTGGGCAAATTAGCTCCTATTACTTTTAAACAAAACAGTCTATTGTATGGTTGTCAGCCTGTTGGCAGTGGGGAATTAATCAAGAAATAGTTGAATTCGACCCCTGGAAATCTTTAATTAAAAGAATTAAAGTTCCTCCTAAGCCAATGCCTAAACCATTTACTAAAAAAGAAATAAAAGCAATCATTCAAGGCTTTGAGCAAGATAAATACTACTCTCATTATGTCGAGTTTGTAGAATTTTTATTTGGTACGGGATGTAGAACAGGAGAAGCAATTGGCTTATGCTGGAAACACCTCAGTGAAGATTGTTCAACAGTTTGGATTGGGGAAAGTTTAAGTAGAGGAATTAGAAAAGCAACTAAAACTAATCGTGCTAGAACGATTACGTTAACTTCTCGACTTCAATCACTTTTACTGTCTATGAAGTCTGAGAATTTTGATTTAGAAAAACCTGTCTTTACAACTCGTCAAGGCAATCCAATAGACGATCATAATTTTAGAAATCGAGCCTGGAAATCTGTCCTGGCGAAAGTAGGTGTTGAATACAGAAAACCCTACAATACTCGTCATACATTAATTAGTCATGCTTTAGATCGGGGGATGAATCCAGTTGCTGTTGCTCAACTAACTGGACATGATGTTCAAACACTATATGAAAACTATGCAGGAAATGTTAACAGCCGTCCGAGGCTCCCAGAGATTCTTGAGTAGCTTTTGCTTTCCTAATATCTGATACAAAATTGAAATAGCTAAAGTAAATATTTTCTAGCTGGCTGGAGAATGAGGAGCGTAGCTTGTCATTCGGAAGGCAGCAACCTGAAGGGATAGGGTCGGGGAATATACTGTATTTGTAATCGAATCAAAAATTAGGCCAATTTGTTTGTAGCTAGCAAGTATTGTGAGCATTATAATTTTTAGGAATTTCCAGCTAGTTTGGAGAAATACTCATTTCACTTGTAGTTATAATTGACTGGTGAAGCCCATAAAACATAATGAGATGACGGCTACCGTTAACCTTGATAGTTTGATCGTATCTACTCCAAATATTTGCGGGGGAAGACCCAGAATTGATGGTTCTCGGATTACGGTTCAGTATATTGTCAAAGAAATAAAAGCAGGTATTACTCCAGAAGAAATTTTAGAAAATAAACCGCACTTAACGCTTGCTGGTATATATACTGCTTTAGCATACTATTACGCCAATAAAGAGTCACTAGATGCTGAGTTTGCTGATTACGACCGAGAATGGGAACGTTTGATAGCAGAATATACAACAAGTGAAAAGCTGTGAGTCGAATCTGCCTTTATTTAGATGAAGATACGATTCAAAATGCATTAGTTAAAGCCTTACAAAATGCTGATCTGGATGTTATTACCGTAGCTGATGTTGGGATGCTAGGTTATCCCGATGAAGAACAATTAATTTGGTCAACTGAACACAAAAGAGTAATTTACAGTTTTAATATCGGCGACTTTTGTAGATTACATCGAGACTATATGGTTCAAGGAAAAACTCATAGGGGAATTATTCTGGCACCACAGCAACAATATTCAATTGGTCAACAACTGACAGGATTACTTAAGTTAGTTGCTGCTGTATCTGCGGAAGAGATGATGAATCAATTAGTATTTCTGAATTCTTATTTGAGAAATTAGTGGTTTAAGAGACTGTTCGTAAATTATTGTAAACAAGCTGGTGTTTCTAGGCGACAAATCCTGTATCACTCGATGTTCAAGTTTTTGCTAGAAGCCTTGAAAAACGCTTCGGGCAATATTGCTTCGCAACGACAGAATCAGGGTTTCAGATTCTTTCAAGGTCATAACAAGCAACGGAAAACCCTGATTTCAAGCTCCAAATTTAAAAACTTGAACATCGAGTATCACAGACATTAGTGTTAGTTGCATACCTGCTTATGAGCGGACTAGGACTCTCATTGCTCGATTGTCAATATTTAGGGCTGACTGAAAAATCTTAGACAGTAGGATATCTAAGGGTTTCAGCCCAAGCATCATTCTCTATAAACTAGACTTAATGACAACTCTTAGATGGTAGAATCAGGCTTGGAGGAGAATGGCGATCACGCAGTGGCAGGCTTCGCCTGATCGCGGAGCTATGTCGGGGAGGATTGGGTTAGCGGATATCACCCGCTAACAAAGTTCCAAAACGTAAACTATATCCCCCTTCAATTGTCCGTAACTGTCTCAGCCGAATCCCAGGCATCTTCTTCGATTCGATTCTGTCAGCCGACCCGGAGCGCCGATAACCCTCTTGCACTGAGGCGGGACAGAGCTGGCTGAGTCTTCCTTAGGAGCGAATCGAGATCTTCTCTGACTTTCTGGCTATCTTCCCAGCTTTGATCGTATTGATTTTCGCTTGCGTCGATTATCGGTTAAACGCCAAGCGCATTAACCGAATCATTGCGATGTAAACAACGCCCTCATGGTTTTCTGGCAAGACCTCATAATCACGACATAGGCGTCTGGCCTTCTCCAGCCAAGAGAATGTTCGCTCCACAACCCACCGCCATGGCGCAACGACAAACCCGTCTCCCAGCTTCTCGGTGAGCTCTAAAACACAGTGGTGAGCTCTCTCAAGGGCTTCGACTAACGCTCCCTTATAGGCTTGGTCCGCCAATATTTTCTCAATTCTGACCCTTCAATTTTGGATTTTGGATTGGGGATTTTGGATTAAACAAGCCTCGTTGTTTACGACGAGGAAAATCCTGCTTGGTGCGGGCTAAAATCGGAGGAAACCTCCGATGCGCCGCATCCGCAAAATTGAAAAATCGTACAATCGATAATCGCGCAATCTTTTATCGCGCAATCAGCAAGCCTCTTCTTTTAAGAAGAGGATAATCCAAAATCCAAAATCATTCAATCCAAAATCGAGATGACATCTTCAATTTTGCCCCATTTTTGGGAAGTCCTACCATATTACCGACTGCAACCAGTGCAGATATCAATATAGGTGGTATAGCTATGTTGG
This sequence comes from Xenococcaceae cyanobacterium MO_234.B1, assembly GCA_030064915.1. GTDB lineage: Bacteria > Cyanobacteriota > Cyanobacteriia > Cyanobacteriales > Xenococcaceae > JASJCP01. The sequence continues at coordinate 1,970 of JASJEK010000340.1, read as the reverse complement.
GGAGTTTAGCTGCGGATGGAGTTATTTTGTTAACAAATCAGTACCAACCCAACACATCATTAGCAGGAGGAAACATTGAATTTGGAGCAATAATTACAACAGATCAAGCCTCCGGTATTTTGAGTGAATTACCTGCCGGACTTCGTAGCGAGCTAGAATCTTTTGATCTTCTTAATGGCTTTTCTGGCAACAGCAGCGACGTGATTGTTGACTCAAGAAATAGTATTAAGATGGTTGGTAATGACCTTGCTGAGTTAGGGTTAGACTTTGGTTTGCTCAATACTTCTTCTTCCTCTGGTGATGCTGGAGATATTACCCTAATTGCCAATGACGCAGTTTCGCTAGCTAATAGTTTCGTGTCAAGTGATACCTTTGGTACAGGAAATGGTGGTGATATCACTATAAGTGCCAATTCAGTTTCTGTGACTGATGGAACTGTAATTTCAACTTCTTTCAGTAAGGGACAGGAAGGGAGATTGAACATAGATGCCTCAGAATCTGTTGAGCTAGTTGGAAGTGCTTTGTTAAGTTTGGCAATAGGGAGTGGAGATGCCGGCGAGGTAACAATTAAAACAAAAAGTCTGATAATCCGAGACAACTCGGTTATCACAACTAGTTCTCTTAATAGGAGTAATGCAGGGGACTTGAAAGTAGAGGTAGATCATTTGATTATTCAGGATGGAATATTGGCAACAAATACTGGTTTCAGCCCCAATTTGAATCCAGATTTGAGGACGGATTCCGGTAAAGGTCAGGGCGGAGACATTATTATAAGGGCTTCGGATTTTGTGGATTTGACAGCTACTACAGAAGACGGAAGAATTTTTCCTCTTGATACTCCAATTCTCAATGATTTTTTAGGTGTTTTTTTTGAGGAACCATCTGAGATAACCTCAATCGGTACGTTTACAGGGTTATTCAGTACTGCGGAAAGGGGTTCACAAGGAGATGCAGGAAATATAATAATCACAACTGGAAGGTTAAATATCCAAGGTGGGGCACAGGCGTCAACTTCTACTTTAGGACAAGGTCAGGGAGGGGATTTAATTGTAAATGCTTCTGAGTCAGTAGAACTGATTGGAACTTCTATAAATGAATCATTTTCCAGCGCATTGGAAGCAGAGACTTTTGATTTTGGAACAGGGGGAAATATTATTATCAACACTCCTAAATTAATTGTCCAGGATGGTGCAGTAGTATCAGCATCTGCTAGGAGTTTGGCAGAGAGATTTGGTACTGATAGCATAGGTAAGGCGGGAAATTTGACTGTGACCGCAAATTGGGTAGAACTCAGCGGCACCTCAGCCGCTCTGAAAACTCCTAGTGCTTTACAGACTTCCACCGCAGGAGCAGGAGTTGGTGGAAATTTGCTGATTGACACAAACAGGTTAATAGTTCGAGATGGTGCTGCTATAGCAGTTAACAGTGAAGGTATTAGCGAGGCAGGCAGTATCGAAATAAAAGCAGACTCTCTTACTCTAAATAAAGGATTTATTACGGCGGAAACCGCGAGTAACCAGGGTGGAAATATTACTCTGGAAATCCAAGACACATTACAGTTTATTGATAGCGGGGAAATTACGGCTACTGCGGGTACGGTGCAAGGGCCAGGTGATGGGGGGAACATCAAGATTAATGCTGATTTTATCCTAGCTTTCCCTACCGACAATACCTATAAAATTACTGCCAATGCCTTTAAAGGAAATGGCGGAAATATTCAAATTACTACGAAGGGCTTTTTTGGGGCAGAATTTGTGGATATTAGTGCCTCATCTGAGGAGGGTTTGGAGGGTGTTGTATCGATAGACATTTTAGAAGTTAATCCTGCACAGAGTTTAACCGAATTACCCTCAAATATTGTAGATGCGTCTCGGTTAATTGCAAAAAGCTGTCTGGCTGGTGGTGCGATGGCAGAAGAACAAAACGAATTTGTGGTGACAGGAAGGGGGGGTTTACCTGCCAATCCTAAG
>JASJEK010000339.1 GCA_030064915.1 Xenococcaceae cyanobacterium MO_234.B1 | reverse complement strand
AAGCTGGAACCATAACTATCAACGCTTGAGTATTCGTCTCCCACTGCACTTCTGGTAAAAATCCCTTCTGCTGCGTGGATTTTTAACTCGCCATGAATGCAGACTTGAGTTCCATCAAAGTTACTGCTGACTATCCATTCGTAGCCTGGAGCAAAATAGTCCATCAACTCAAGAAGTCAGAAGTCAGAAGTCAGAAGTCAGAAGTCGTGATGTCAATTGAAGACCGCTCAAATAAAATTTATAGCGGTGGTCACGGAACCCTATTTCTACGTCTAGAAATAGAAAGTCTTGACAAACGCTCCTGTCAGAAAAAACTTCTGATTTCCCCTCCTGGGAGGGGTTAGGGGTGGGTGACTTCCTATTTCTGACTTCGAGCGAAGCGATTAGCCTTGCTAAATCTGTCCATCTTACAAATTCAATCCTGTTTCCTTTGATGAGTTTGTATTTGATGAATCTCTGGGGGATGGGTTTGCTTAAGTCTTCTAAAATTTTGACTATGGGCCGCCTAAACTCTTTGTAGAAGCTATCTGTATGCTCTTGAGATTTCTCTAGCTGCTGCGAAGTTACAACAGCTTTGCTGCTTGTCGTTACTGTTTTCATTTTTTCTCCACTTGATAGTTATGTTGATAGTTATGTAGCTGTCAAAACGAAATAAGCAAGCAGAAGTTTATCCTCTTGCTGGGAGAGGTTTTAGAATTCTTCGATAGAAATCTGATATTTCTGGTCGTAATATTGGGTAATTCCTGTCACGTATCCTTTTCGATATGCGTTCCTCTCCCCAATGTTTTTTGTTAGGGGCTTCGTTTAACCACCCATCCCAATGACCAGAAGATTCTAGATCTGTGTTTCTATCAGCTAGCTCATTGATGGCTTCAGTCGTCTTGCTGTTCTTTTTTGTCTTGCTCTAAACTTAAATACAAGTCAATCATTTTGATTTTTCTCAATATGGTTTGGTGGGCAAAGCGGTTAAGAGTTTTCCAGGCTTCGTAACCGCTTTAGCCATATACAATGACCACAGTTTAGCATTGTACAATACTATTAGCAAGATATAGTTTACATTTCTTAGCATTGTATACAGCTATAATTAAGGTAAACTTCAGAATATAATGAAGGAAAAATCTTTATGGCAAGACCAGGTGGAAATCCAGATTTTGGAACTAAATATAAATTTGATTTTGGTAGAGATAAGCCATTAACAGAACAGGTTAAGGCTGTAGTTTATCCTGAAATGAAACAGAAGCTCAAAAAATTAGCCCAAGAAAGACAATGTACTGTTCCTGATCTAATTAGAGATGCTTTAGAACAATATTTAGATGCAGTTGCTTGAAGATGAATAAAACTGGCGACAATTTGTCCATCAGGCGCTCGCCAAAGTCCGACAAGAAAAAGAGGAGCCACAATCTGCATGATTTTAATTAAATATCTCCACTCCAAAACAAACCCTGGTTAACAGCCAGGGTTTTGTTATTGAGATTTAATTATTACTTTTCGATAATCATGTGGTGTTTTTCCAATTTTTGGCGACAGAACCGTTTTAAACACAAGGTAATTTCAACTAAATTAATTTCAGTATTTTCAAGATATTTGGTTAGTATCACTCATTACAAGTGATCTAAATCAAAGTTATATTTGACCCTATATCGTTGACCAAATTAAACAATATATTAAATACGGTATCAGACAACTGGCTGCACAAGAAAGCTGATTACCAGTTCGCTCAATAGTCGAAGATTCCTTCAACATAACTGACCACATTTTCCGTTCAAACCAGTTTTTGGTATCTGTTTTGAACCTCAATAGCAAAAGGGATTATGACAAATAATTCTGTTCAAACTACTTACCTTAGAGATGAGCATAAGAATTAAAAAAAGTTTATCGAGCATACTATTGAGTTTGACTTCTATGACCTTGATGACCACGATCGCAGTTGTGGTTGAAGGGGTCACATCTCGACCTAGTTTTAGTGCTGAAGCAGTCCGTTTCTATGTAGATGGCCCAATGACAGTTTCTTTGTCCTTTGATTCTCTCAAAATATTTGCCGAAACAGGAGCAATCACAGGGGATCTCAAGCTCTTTAGTTTATTTTTTAATGACCAAATGATGGGGCAGTTACGACAAGGACTTCAGCGAAAACTGTCATTGGATGTTGTGCAAACCTACAAACTAAGCTATTCGCCTCTGGGGCAAGATGTGCTCAAGCAACTGGGGAAAGTAGTCAGCTTTACACCAAAAAGAAACGGATTTTATGGGCTCAGAGCGGCATTGATTGGAGCTGCTGCCAATTCAGATGCTGAGGGTTGGACAATTCTCGATGCGATGACACAGTTTCCTACCAAAACCATTGAGGTGAATGTCCCAGAATTGCTCCAATTAAGAAGACTATTGGCGCTTTATTTTGACTATAATCAAGCTGCCACCGAAGCGATTAAAACCAGAGCCTTAACTGAAGCCGGCTCCGGGTCAGAAATAGATCTCACTGACTTGTCTCCCTTGACTCAACCAGGACTCTATGACTTCGAGCAGCACACTATGACCTTGACGAATCCAGCTCTGCGTCAAACAGAAGTTGGTTTATCTGTTAACTATGACTTTCCAGTAGATGTTTATATTCCGCAAGGATTGAGGCAACCAGGACCCATTGTCATTATTTCCCATGGATTTGGTGCAATTAAACAAAATTTCGGCTTTATTGCCCAACATTTAGCCTCCTACGGCTTTGTGGTTTTCGTCCCAGAACATATCGGTAGCGATCTCTCCTATCGTCAAACCTATCTCCAAGGAAGACTGAATACCTTGCTTAGTCCCATCGAGTTTATCAGTCGTCCCCAAGAAATTTCCTTTTTAATCAATCGATTAGAAGAATTGGTGGCATCTGACTCTCAATGGGCCAAGTTGCTGAATTTAGAGCAGATAGGTGTTATGGGAGATTCTCTTGGGGGCACCACCGTTCTTTCTCTAGCAGGAGCCAAGATCGATTATGCTCGTCTTATTAAAACCTGCGCTCAAGACAATGTGATTTTGAATTTCTCATTATATCTTCAGTGCCGAGCCCAATATTTACCACCTAAAAATTTTAATTTAGCAGATCCCAGGATTAAAGCCGCATTGGCAGCCCATCCTCTTGCCAGTGGCATTTTCGGTCCAGAAGGGATGAGCACAATCGATATTCCCCTATTGATGACCGCTGGGAGTCAGGATCTAGTAGCGCCAGTGGTTACAGAACAGATTCATCCCTTTATCTGGATGCAGTCAGAGCCCAAGTATTTGGCTCTATATCAACCAGGTACTCACTTTGCCACTAGTGAACAAAATGCTGAAGGTTCTGAATCTATTCCGCCAATTTTAATGGGGAAACATCAAGAACTGGGACGAAAATATTTTAAGGGACTAAATGTGGCCTTTTTTGAGACTTACTTACGAGATAACGATGAGTTTTTACCCTATTTAAGTTCAGCCTATGCTCAGTCCATAAGTCAAGGAAATCCCATGAGTCTGGAAATTATCCAGTCCCTAACTCCTGAGGACTTAGCAACTGCCTATGGTAAAAAGCCACCTTTTCCCATTGTTCCTGCTCCAGTTGAAGCTCCTACTGTTGTGGCTATTGAGAGTATTCTGAACCAGATTCGACGTACTGGGGTACTCAAGATAGCAATGCGCCGTGATGCTCCTCCTTTCGGTTACATAGATAGTCAACAGCAATGGATTGGCTACTGTAGCGACTTAGCCATAGCTCTCCAAAATCACTTAGCAAAAAAGCTAGATTTAGATAAAGGAGTGCAGTTGGCAGAACTACCATCCAATCTCGAAAACCGTTTTTCACTGATCCAAGAGAAGACAGTTGCTCTCGAATGTGGTCCCAATACAATCGTTCCAGATATCGAAGGTATAACTTTCTCCAATCCCATTGGGGTAACTGGAACTCGTTTTCTAAGCCAACAGGAACGTCAAACTGAGATTAATCCCAATCAATCTCTCCTTGGGTTACAAGTCGGAATTTTGAAAAATACCACCACCGAAAAGTTTATTCTGAGTCGCTACCCCCAAGCAGAGCTGGTATATTTTGATGGGCCACAGGGCCAAGCAGAAGCTATCAAAGCAGTTGCCGAGGGACGCATTGATACCTTTGCCAATGATAGTATCTTGTTACTGGCAGAAGTTGCACAGCAAAATTTACCTTTGAATAACTATAGTTTGCAACCCCTGGTCCCCCTAACCTGTAATTTCTACGGATTGCTCCTACCTAATGATGATCCTCAATGGCAAACAACAGTCAATAAATTTATCTCCGAACCAGCAGCTATACAAGTTATGGAAAAATGGTTTGGCCAATTGTTTTCCTCGGAATTAAATGATCTAGAATATTGTCTCAACCGTTAATACATTGATTTTTCCGGGGCAATTTTGATTCCCCAAGTTTTGAACTATGACGCTATACATAAGCACTTTTTTCTCTGAGGTTCAAACTAGTACAAAATGTCTATAGCTGGACTATCGTTTTGTATAGCTGGACTATCGTTTCGTATAGCTCGACTAAGCAAATATGCTGTATCTCTTTTCCGGCTCGAGCTTAAATGCCATTTTTACCCTGTTTTTTGTGCCGAGAGTTTGCACCACACCACCCGCCAGAAAAAGGTCGCCCATATATTTTTTTCCGTCCCTCAAAAATCCTCTCTCTGTATAACGTTTGTCTTTTTCAAATTACATAACTCTGTGTTCTTTCTGTAGTCATTCTGTCTGAAATATTGTTCACTTTGTCTTCTTTCGTAATCATTTATACTAGTTCCTCGTTTAGCTGCACCACCCCATTACAGTTAAAACCTCAATATAACTGTCTAAATCCTGTCTGAGGAGGACAAACCCTTATTATCTCAAGGGTTGCATCACCGCAGCAAAGACCTATCATTTTATGAGGTCATATTTACAGACCATTGGTCTAAAAGTTAACTTCAGGAGAAGGGTTTCTTTCTTCGATAACAGCAAAATAAATTCTGAGATTTATCTCTTACTATTTGGTAAGATATAAGATAATACTATAAAGTAAGAAAGATGGCCGCTAAAATTACAATCAATATAGAAGATCGTGCCTATAGCTTTTTAGAACAAGTCACAGACAACCGTAGTGCATATATAAATAGCTTGCTTCTAGAGAAAGAGCGAGAAAAGCTGGAAGAAGAATTAAGACAAGCCTATCAAGAACAAAATCAAGACCCCGAATTTAAACAAGCCATCTTTGATTGGGACGTGACAGTAGGAGATGGTTTAAATGAAGTATAGGCGGGGAGAAATTTGGTGGGTAAATCTCGACCCCACAGTGGGCAAAGAAGCCAAAAAAATCAGAGCTTGCTTAATTATTCAAAATGATATTGGGAATGAAGAAAGTGATCTGACCACAATAGTTCCTTTCTTAAGTCCGAAAAAATATCCTTTTGTCGTCAATGTCAAACCTAGTACAGTAAATCAGTTAGATCAAGAAAGAGGACTACATTTCAACCAAATTAGGTCGATTGATTCATCGCGTCTGAAATCGAAACTGGGGGTTTTAGAAGCCGATTATTTTATCCAAATTAAAAGAGCTTTAGATATACAATTAGGATTTTATTAACTGCTAAAAAGAAACAACTTCAACCATTGTTTAAAGAAGAAACTCCCCTGTTTCAAGGCCTAGGTAAAATGCTTTTAACTCCTTATCTGAAAGATAATGATTTGGTAATTCAGAGCGAGACTCATTCAGCCAATAATTAATTACGGCTACCAACCAGCCCAGTCAAGGTGTTGTGAGTCAAAGGAACTGATTCTCAATAATCGAGACTTTTTTGAGTAAGCTTAATCAAGCTATTAATAATTACTCTCAACTAGAGTTAGACAGAGAAGGGAAAGTTAAAGAAAAGATTTGGTTCGCGAATGGCATTCGCGAACTTTTCTGGTTTTTGACAGCAGACTCCTCTTGCCTCTTAAGGTTCGGGGCAGTGGAAAAATGATTGAATAAAAGGCAGCATAAATTCGCGATAATTATTCGCGAATTATCCAATTTTGATTAATCAGGAGAAGCTCTTGACTTCTTTTTCTGGGCGAGAAGTCGAGCCGTGGAGACATGAGGATGAGCTGGGTCGTAAGGCGGTTTAGGCTTTTTCTTCTTTGGTTTTCGGGCTAGTTGAAGTAAAAGCTTCTAGATTCACCTGAGCTGCCCACCCTTGTAGCAGAGACGATAACTGCATCAGGCTTGTTTGCCCAAAATCTTGCCATTCTTCTGGAGGCAAAGCTATCATCATGCCCCGATAAGTGCCTTCCAGTTCATCAGCCAGATAGTAATAGGACAGTTTTTCCCCGCAGTCGCTACCATGAACACTACCCAGGACTCCCTTCAGACAAGAAAACAAATTGTAAGCAACCAAGGCCATGCAGAAAGAAAACAGAGCCGCTCGCTTGATAGCCCAAAGTCTTGATTTCACAATGAAAGGTCTGTGTGGCTACCTGAAATAATGTTTCTACTCGCCAACGCTTTCGATACAACTGAGCTACCAAGATAGAAGAGGCCTCGGCAGAGGTTAAATTAGTCAACAGGGCGATTTCTATCTCTCCATTTCGCGTTGGCTTGTCCAATTTCACGCTTCACTCGGCGACAGCGTAAGGAATTTTCTTCATAAGAAATGACTACTGTCTGCTCAAACAGCTCTCCTCCGTCAGTCCAACCCATTGCTACTAGTTCACTTATTTCTTGGGTAGGCAAGTTTTGATGTTGGCGAATGATGAAAGCGGCTTGCTTTTGAGCAACTCCCAATAAAAATTCCTGAGTACAGAAATTGCGGTCGCCAATCCACAAGTCTCCTGCTTCAACGGTCGCGAGGACTTCTGATAAGAGCGCGCGTTCTTGGGTGTGACCATCCTCACAAGGGAAGATATCAATGGCTAGCCCCAGCGCGGGGTCAAGCACGACGAGAGATTTACCAGGGTTAGGTCCGGCTTGGGTGTTTCGCAACACGCTCCAGACGATGCTCTGTGGCTCCCAGACCATTGCCAGGAACGAATTTTGACTCGATATCCCGGCAACGGCTCTGGCAGTCCTCCTCCTAATTGCTCAATAATTGTGGCCAGGTCAATAGCAGTGGATTTAACTAAAGCTTTACTGACATTCGGTTCTAGACGATTGAGCTTGTCGTAGACGGCAGTTTTCGACACGCCAATTTCTGCTGACATCGCTTTGTAGACCGCTCCAATACTAGCCACGGACGCTGCAAACGACTAAGCTCATCATGTGTACCAAGGTCGAAAAGAGCAGTTCCCTGGTGTAGCCCGTTTGAGCGGTTTGGGCAAATAACTCGTCCAATTTCTCAGGAGCCAGAATCACTTCCATCATCGCTCTAACCATGATAGTGACGGGACTCTTTTCCACAAAGCGTTCAAAAATAGGAC
>JASJEK010000338.1 GCA_030064915.1 Xenococcaceae cyanobacterium MO_234.B1 | reverse complement strand
CTTATCATCGTGCTTTTAATTTAATTTTGCAAGCAACCAATCAACAAGAATGGGAAGAAATTCAAAATAAACGCCGTCAAGACTTATTAGTATATCTCGCTTTAGCTAATTTTAAAGGTCGTCCTAGTATTCGTAAAGTAGCAAAAGAGATTAAGGAAGATGCTAAAGCTTTATTGGGAAGTTATAAACAAGGATGTTTATTATCTGATTTATTATTATTAGAGGTAGGTAATCTCGGTAAAATAGCTGACTTATGTTGTAATAGTGTTGTGGGTAAACAGCTTAGAAATTCTCTAGCAATTCATATTAGTGCTTTAGATAAATTACCTCCTCTATTACGAGTTTATGAGGGTTGCGCTAGTCGAGTTTATGGTCGTTTACAAGATGCTAATATTATCAAGTTTTACTACAATAGACCCAAAATAAGCTATCTCTATTATCCTGAGTTTGATACTGTAGCTCATCCTATTTTACAAACTACTATGGAAATAGATTTACAGAATTTTGCTATTCTTTATAATGATCTTTCTGATAATAATAACCCTCCAGTCTTACACCGCAAAGACACTTTGGTTACACCAGATTATCCCCATTATGAAAAGTTTTACCGCTTAACTTGTAGAGAAGAAAAACTAGGATTATTGGACGATAGTAACTCAATACGTCGCTTACAAGGATGGCTAAAATCTTTGAGAGAAAATCAAGTAATAATTAAAGGACATCGAATTATTAAAATTTCAAAATGAAGAATAAACAGCTATTTGTTATTTTGGTTTTGTAATTATTTTTTTTCCTTAAGCCTTTATTCTCCATCTATGTTTCTTGGAATTTATTCTGGAGTAATTTCACTACAAACTTCATAAAAAGATGTATTGGGATGAGTCCGAAATAGAGGATTCATTTCCTGCAAAATAGCTTCATAAGATTCAGAAATATTTTCCTGCATATCGTCTATTTTATCCCACATAATTACAGCAATGCCCTCATCTGTACCAGGTTTTTGCAACAGATATGCACCTTTAAAACCTTTAGTGTAGGTAGATACTGCTTTTTCGTATAGTCTTTGAGCTTCAGCAAATCTTCCTGGTTGAAATTCACCGATCGCAACATAAGCGTATTTATGTTTGAGAAAATCTAAAAATTCAGACAAAGTCTTACCCTCCTTTTAATTAAGTCACATTAAGTCACATCAACTCATTACAACTTGATTAACTCTCTGAAATTGCACAAATCAGTCGATTTACACAATTTTTTAACTTTTTTTGTTAACAAATGCGAACACCACAATATGACCGAATTTTGCGAAATGGTTGGAAAAAATCATAATTTGGCTAGGATTGAAGAAATAAAATCAATTGTGAGGGATAAAATATGGAGACAAATAATTTTGATATAACCGAAGATTTATACTGGACGCCAGAAGCAGAAGTTAAGCTCAAAAAGATTCCCTTCTTTGTTCGCTCTCAAGCTAGACAGCGTATTGAAGAATTAGCTCGCGCTGCACAATTAGAAGAAATTACTGCTGATATTGTAGAACAGGCTCGCAGTGAATTTGGTCAGTAATTAACTCCGAACTCAATTAACCTTGTTCTAAAAAGCCGATCGCGTCACAATATAAGAAAGTAAAAATATATCTCATTTCTTTAAATTTTCTTAAAAAATGACGTTAGACAGGCAAATTGAGACTAGTGATTTAGAATGCGATGTGGCTATTGTGGGTGGGGGTATCGTAGGTGCAACTTTAGCCTCTGCATTAAAAAATTCTGGACTTAAGATAACTATTATAGAAGCTCAACCCTTAGAAGTTGCAGCAGCAAGAAAGCAAGCCTACGCCTTTTCGCTTCTTTCTAGCCGCATATACCAAGGAATTGGAGTATGGGATAAGATATTTCCCCATGTTGGTAAATTTAAGAGGATTCGTCTCTCAGATGCCGATTTTTCTCAGATAGTGAAGTTTGACAAGGAAGACTTAAACACTGACTATCTTGGTTATGTTGCCCAACACAACGTTGTCTTGACTGCTTTACAGGAATACATTGCAGGTTGTTCTAATATTAATTGGTTGTGTCCTGGGTCAGTAAGTAATGTTGTTTATGGAGATAAGTTTGCTACTGTGACAGTAGAAGTAGCAGGAAAACAACAGCAAATCAAAACTAAATTGGTTATTGGTGCAGATGGCTCACGTTCTTATATACGTTCTCTAGCTAATATTACTACCCGTGGTTGGAAATACTGGCAATCTTGTGTCGCTTTCACCATTAAACACACTGCTCCCCAGAATGATATTGCTTTTGAGCGATTTTGGTCAACAGGACCTATGGGAGTTTTACCCTTACCAGGAAATCGTTGTCAAATCGTCTGGACAAATCCTCACGCCAGAGCTAAAACCTTAAAGGAACTAGATGAAGCAGCATTTTTACAAGAATTACAACACTATACTGGTGGCTTATTGGGTGATTTAGAATTAGTCAGCGATCGCGTTATTTTTCCTGTACAATTAATGCAGTGCGATCGATATGTTAAATCGAGACTAGCATTAGTGGGAGATGCTGCTCACTGTTGTCATCCTGTAGGGGGACAAGGCTTAAACTTAGGTATTAGAGATGCTGCAACTCTGGCACAATTATTAATAGAGGCACATAGTCAAGGGGAAGATATCGGTGCATTACAACTATTGAAGCGTTATGAAAGCTGGCGTAAACAAGAAAATTTAGCGATTCTTGGCTTTACTGATTTTCTGGATCGTTTCTTTTCTAATAATTGGCTACCTATTGTGATAGTGCGTCGTTTGGGTTTATGGTTAATGGCGAATGTCAAACCGATGAAAATGTTTGCTCTCAAATTAATGACTGGCTTGAAAGGAAAGACACCCAAATTAGCAGTACCAAATTAACAGTACCAAATTAACAGTAGTAGTCTGTCAACACGGTGGTTAGAGATTATAAATAACAAAAAGTACTGAGATAACTATGTTTCAAACAAGCAAGCTGCCAATAGTAGCTATTATTGGCAGACCCAATGTGGGTAAATCTACTTTTGTCAACCGTTTGGCTGGAGATCAACAAGCAATAGTCCATGATCAACCAGGGATAACACGCGATCGCACTTATCGTTCTGCATTTTGGCAGGACCGAGATTTTCAGGTGGTTGATACAGGAGGTTTAGTATTTGACGATGATACAGAATTTTTACCCCTAATTCGTCAGCAAGCTATGGCAGCTTTAGAAGAAGCTTGTGTTGCGATCTTTCTGGTAGATGGTCAGACAGGTCCTACTTCGGGCGATCACGAAATTGCCCAATGGTTGCGTCAACAATCTGTACCTGTATTGTTGGCGGTAAATAAATGCGAATCTGTTGAACAAGGATTAACCCAAGCTGCACAATTTTGGGAATTAGGACTTGGTGAACCCTACCCCATATCTGCCATACATGGTAATGGAACAGGAGAACTGTTAGATGAACTATTAACCTATCTACCGCCTATTGAGGAAATTGTTGACACCGAAGAAATTAAAGTGGCAATTGTAGGTCGTCCCAACGTAGGAAAATCTAGTCTGCTGAATGCTTTGACAGGAGAACAAAGAGCGATCGTCAGTCCTGTTTCTGGTACAACTAGAGATGCGATCGATATGGTAGTAGAAAGGAATGGTAAAACCTATCGTTTAATAGATACTGCGGGTATTCGACGCAAAAAAAATGTAGAATATGGAGCAGAATTTTTTAGTATCAATCGTGCATTTAAAGCAATTCGCCGTTGTGATGTAGTGCTATTTGTGCTTGATGTTATCGATGGTGTCACAGATCAAGATTTAAAGTTAGCAGGGCGCATTATCGAAGAGGGTAAAGCAGCGGTAATTATTTTGAATAAATGGGATGCCGTAGAAAAAGATTCCCATACTATATATGAGTATAAAAAGAAAATCTTGAGCCGTCTCTACTTTATGGAATGGGCAGAAATAATTTTTACCAGTGCTTTAACAGGAAAACGGGTTGATAAAATTCTGGACTTGGTAGATACTGCTGCTGGGGAACATCGTCGTCGGGTTAGCACTTCTGTGGTTAATGAGGTACTAGAGGAAGCAGTGAGTTGGCATTCTCCCCCCACTACTCGTCAAGGAAAACAGGGCAAAATCTACTATGGTACGCAAGTAAGAAGCCAGCCCCCTACTATTGCTTTGTTTGTCAACGATCCTAAACGATTTACTGATAACTACCGTCGCTATATTGATCGCCAGTTTCGGGAACAACTAGGATTTACAGGTACTCCTGTACGCTTAGTATGGCGTGGCAAGAAAGTTCGTGATATGGAGCGAGGTTCAGCTAATAGAGCGACTAAGGTTTAGTTGGAAAATTGTTGAATGAGAAAGCTATATTTTTTGTTACCAGGGACAAAAGGTAAATTTGGTGGTGGTGGGTTATGGGCGGAGTTAAAAACGGTTAATCTTGCAAACTGTATCGGAGAAGCAGAAATTGTTACTTACCGCCAAAAAGAAAGCACTTATCCATTTTTAACAGATATTCTGCAACAAGGGAATCTGCAAGATATTATTTTTGTAGTGAGTTGGGGTTTTGATGTTCCGAAACTAATCCCTAAGTTGCCAGGTTGCAATATAATCTATCATGCTCACAGTGCAGGATATAGTTTTCGATTAGCTTCAGATATTCCCATTATTACGGTTAGTCGTAACACTATGGGTTATTGGGGACAAAAGTCTCCTAATAGTTTAATTTACTATTTACCCAATGAAATTGGAGCCGAATTTTATAATCAGAATTTAACTAGAGATATTGATGTTTTGGTACAGACTCGCAAGTCATCAGAATATTTATTAAAACAATTAATTCCTCGGTTACAATCTCATTGTCGAGTACAACTGATAGATAGTTATGTAGAAGATTTAGCAGGGTTATTTAATCGCAGTAAAGTCTACTTATATGATTCTGCTGAATACTGGGGAGTGAGTGGCGTAACGGAAGGTTTTGGTTTACCTCCTTTAGAAGCTTTAGCTTGTGGTTGTCAGGTATTTTCTAGTGTGAATCACGGGTTAGCTGATTATCTCGATCCAGGTTTTAATTGCCAGAAGATTGCTGGCTATTCTGTAGAATATGATTTACAAAAAATTTTAGCAGCGATTAAAAATAACAACTATTCACCATTACCTGAATCATTTTTACAACAGTATAGAAAAGATTATTTAGTAACTAGACTTCAAATTATTCTCCAAGAGATTAATCAATTTTTTGACTTTAAACAACAGCAACAATCAAAAATTCCCGATTTAAACTTCTGGCGACTTCGTAAGTTATGGCTTTTGCGATCGCTCTCAAAAGTAAAACGCAAATTTTTGTAATTAATTCTCTATATAACTGAACTTCCCCCATACAAATCTACTATAAATCCCTAAAAGCCTGATCAGTTTTAAAATACAGGGATTACTTTCCTAAGCTGTAGTCATGTAAATTTTAATATTTCTTAATAGTAGGGAGAAAAGATATTTGCTAAAATTGTAGTCATGTATATCGAAAGAGTACCTAACAGAAACTCCCCTCCAGCAGTGCTGCTTCGGGAATCCTATAGGGAGGGGAATCAAGTCAAAAAAAGAACCCTGGCTAATTTATCAAAATTGCCAGAAGATGTTATTGACAATATGAAACTGGTATTGAAAGGAGCAAAAGTTTCAATAACGGAAGCCATACCAGATAATTTTGAGGTAATAAGAAGCCTTCCTCACGGTCATGTGATGGTGATATTAGAGACGATTAAAAAGTTAGGTTTAGACAAAATTATTGGGGAAAGACCATCTAGAATCAGAAACTTAGTGGTGGCAATGATAATTGCTAGGATTATTAATCCTAAATCAAAATTAGCAACGGCAAGAGGATTTAATTATCAAACCTGTAGTAATAGTTTAGGTCAAATATTAAATCTAGAAAAAGCCAATGAAGATGAATTATATGATGCTCTAGATTGGTTATTGAATAAACAAGAAAGAATTGAAAATAAGTTAGCAAGTTTACATTTAGAATCTGGAGCATTGGTTTTATATGATGTCACCTCAACTTACTTGGAAGGAAAGGGATGTGACTTGGGAAAATATGGGTATAATCGAGATAAAAAGAAAGGAAAAACACAAATAGTATTTGGCCTACTATGTGACGTAAATGGCTGTCCGATAGCTGTAGAAGTCTTCTCAGGAAATACTTCAGATAGTGCCACACTAAACGGACAAATTAAAAAAGTAAGAAACCGTTTTGGTATCAAAAATGTAGTTTGGGTGACTGATAGAGGAATTTTAACTTCATCAAAAATTTCGGAATTAGTCAAACCCGTAGCAGGATTAGATTATATTAGTGGTTTAACCAAGACAAGCATTAGAAAATTAGCTGAAGTGTCGGCAATCCAATTAGGATTATTTGACGAGTTAAATTTAGTCGAGTTTGAAAGTGAAGATTACCCAGATGAGAGATTAATTGCTTGTCGAAATCCTCTAATTGCTGAAAAGAATCAGAGACAGAGGGAGGAGTTACTACAAGCGGCAGAGGAACAATTCGAGTTAATTGTTAAAGCCACAAAAAGAGAAAAACGAGCCTTAAAAGGAGCAGACAAAATTGGTTTAAGAGTTGGCAAAGTACTCAACAAATATAAAATCAACAAATATTATAATTTAGACATCACAGAATCAGGATTCACTTATGAGCGAAAACAAGAACTAATTGTTCAAGAAATGGCTTTAGATGGGGTCTATATTCTGAGAACTTCCGTTGAGAAAAAAGTGATGAATGAATTTGAAGTAGTCAAAGCTTATAAAAGTTTATCGGCAGTTGAGGAAGCTTTTCGTTGTTATAAATCTATCGATTTAAAAGTGCGTCCAATTTATCATTATAAAGGAGACAGAGTTAAAGCTCATATCTTCTTGTGTATGTTAGCTTATTATGTAGAATGGCATTTAAAACAAGAATTAGCTCCTTTATTATTTGAAGAGGAAGAAATTGACGATAACTCTCTTGATGTAATCAAAGCTCGTCGTAGTTCCACTGCCGTTGCTAAAGATAGAAAGAAGCGGAATCAAGAAAATTTCCCAGTTCATAGCTTTCGTACATTAATCGAAGATTTAGGGACAATTTGCTTGAATACAGTGGAGTGTAATTTGAAGGGAGGAAAATATATTTTTCCCAAGATAACTCGACCAACCGCACTGCAACAAAAGGTATTAGATTTGTTAAATATTTCTCTATTTTGTACCCAGTAACAGGGGGGAGTGAATTCGGCTTATCCCTTATACAGCATAAGTTATAACGTTTTGTCAAAGGGGAAGTTCAG
>JASJEK010000337.1 GCA_030064915.1 Xenococcaceae cyanobacterium MO_234.B1 | reverse complement strand
TGGTGTTGTGGTGATAGATAGACAATTCAAGATCCTGACTTGGAATGAAGCAGCGGAAAATTTATGGGGGCTGAGAGTCGGGAGGAGGTCACTCTAGATATTGGTTTGCCCGTCGAGCAATTGCGAGAACCAATCCGCAATTGTCTGACAAGAGGAGAAAAACACCAGCAAATAGTGCTTTCAGCCATTAATCGCCGAGGTCAAACTATTCAGTGTCGCATCAACTGCAATCCCTTAATCAGTTCAAAATCAGAATTTCAGGGAGTAATTCTGTTAATGGAGGCGATCGAGCCATCCATAGCTTAATTTATAACTAATTAAACGGACTTCATATAAAGCAAAGGAATCCCAGTTCGTGTTAACAATATATTACAAAATGAATATGAAAAGCGGATACAACTAGCATGGGAAAATCTGAAAGAATAGATTATTCTTTCATCTCATGACTATTATCAAATCAACTTCAGCAACTCAATTTAAAAAACGTAATCCGAATTTATGGTTTGAGAGAATTATGGCAATAATTGCTACTCTCAACTTCTTGTTAGTGATTTTCGATCTCAGTTATGTCCCCTTGCGAGATTTTTGGTTGAATGGTCAGGTTAAATTAGGTGCAATCAGATCGGCTTATATTCAAACAAAAGGTATTAAGTTAGATTTAATTCCGCCTCAATTATCGAAGATAATTCTGCAATATGATGATGTCAAAGGAATTGTCCCTCACCGCACAACAGAAGCGTATATAGCAAAGGTAGAAGAGTTAGAACAAGAGTTAAATAATAATAACAACTGGGATAATCCAGCCGTTACCAATATTTTAGGGGATTTACGCCGTCGCAGTATTGAGATGATTCAAACCGATCCTTTTGCCGAAGCAGGAAAATCGGGGAATCTCGAAAGAATTAAAAATATTATGCGAGAACATCTCCCTAACGCTGAAAATTCCTCTAAACAGGCTTTTTGGCAATTTTGGACTGTAGATCATTTACAAAACCGTTGGGAGGAGGAATTAACTTTTTTCGATCAAAAAATTAAACCCTTACTAGCTACGAATTATTACCGCCATATTGGTGAAAATGGGGGCTATATTAATAATTTTGGCTATATTGACTTTCCTTTTGGAGTTATTTTCGCTTTAGAATTTCTGGCTCGTACTTGGTACATTAGTCGCACTCGCATAGGAGTTAGTTGGCGCGATGCTATGCTGTGGCGTTGGTATGATCTTTTCTTTGTCTTGCCTCTATGGCGATGGTTGCGAATTATCCCTCTAACTGTTCGTCTTAATCAAGCTCGCATTATCAGTTTAACCGCAGTACAAAAACAAATTAGCCAAGGTGTTGTGGCAGGAATTGCGGAAGATGTCACGGAAGTAGTACTCATTCGCCTGATCAATCGAATCCAAACTTCCATTAGTCAAGGAGATATCGGGAAATTAGTGCCAGAAAAAAATACTAATTCTTATATTGACCTCAATAATATCAATGAAATTGCAGAAATTGTCAAAATACTAGCCCAAACAATAGTTTATCAAGTTATACCAGCAATTCAACCAGAAGCAGAAACCCTCTTGCAATACAGTGTCGAGAAAGCCATACGACAGACTTCTGCTTATCAAGGGTTAAGGATTTTACCTGGAGGCGATCGCATTATTTCCGGTTTGACTCAACAATTAGTAACTCAAAGTTATCAAGTTTTTGCTAATACTTTACAAGGTATTTTGGAAGAAGATGAAAAATTTGAGCAGTTGTTAGCCAGTTTATTGGCTAATATTAGTCAGTCTTTTACCACAGAAATAAAAGCGCAACAAAGTCTAACTCAAATAGAATCTTTACTAGTGGACTTTTTAGAAGAAGTTAAAATTAACTATGTTCAGCGTCTTTCTAGTGAAGATGTAGAAGAAATCTTAGAACAAACCAGAAACATCAGAAACAAAGTTTAAACTATATCTAGTTGGGAATTAGGTAATAGGTAATAGGTAATAGGTGATTAGCTACTTGCTACTTGCTACTCTAGGGATTGGGGATTGGTGATTGAAAACTTATATTTAATAAAAATATTTAATAAAAATGACAACACTATCACAGCCACATACAAGAGAAAAATCATTCAAGACTGCTGAAAATTATCTACAAAAAATAGTCGCACCCCAAGCAGCACAAATAGATAGACAACCAGAGACGCTCAAGCAAGCACTTAAGGGAATGGGAGAACGCCATCTTCTAGCTTTAAAAGTACCTCAAAATTTAGGAGGGGCTGGTTTCCAAGAAAGAGATTATTGTCAGTTTCAAATTCTTGTTGCTAGATATTCTGGTGCTTTAGCCTTTCTCCAAAACCAACATCAAAGTGCAGCATCAATACTTGCAGCTAGTAATAATCAAGAACTTCAACAGAAATATTTACCCTATATGAGTCAAGGAGAAATATTAGTAGGGGTCGGTTTTTCCCAGTTACGTCGTCGTGGAAATCCAGTTATTAAAGCTCAAACGGTAGAAAAAGGATATCTTCTAGAAGGAGAAGTTCCTTGGATTACTGGTTGGGGTTTTTTCAACAGTTTTATTATTGGTGCTACTTTGCCTGATGGTAGAGAAGTATACGGAATGCTTTCCTTAAAGAATCAACAACAACCAACTGGAGGAATCATAAACTTAACACCCCCTATGGAATTAATCGGGATGACATCGACAAATACAGTTGCTGCTAATATCCAAGGATGGTTGTTAGAGGATAATCAAGTAGTTGCCATAAAACCAGCAGGTTCAATAGATAAAAGAAGCCAAAAAAATGTACTTCATCATGGTTTTTATGCTTTGGGATGCGCTCAAGCAGGATTGGATATTTTAAAGACCAGTTATGAGAAAAAACAGCTTCCTTTTCTGTACCAATCTTGGCAAGCCCTTCAGGAAGAATTAAACAATTGTTATCAAGCAATGTTGGAAGCTATTTCAGATGGCAATTATCCAGAAAAATTAAAATTACGAGTCTGGGCAATCAATCTAGCTGGGCGTTGCAGCCATGCAGCAGTTATTGCTTCTAGTGGTGCAGCTAACAATCAAGATCACCCTGCGGGGCGAGTGTATCGAGAAGCTTTATTATTCAGTGTCTCAGGACAAACAACAGCAGTGATGGAAGAAAGTCTAAATAGGGTTTGCTGAAAAACGTGAGTTCAGATATGTATCATCAGTTAAAGCAATTTTCGGTTTTGGCGATCGCCAAAACCGAATTTTTTGGGTTTTTACGATCGCCAAATGGGTAAAATGCGATCTCGCGAAGCGAGGCACTGCGTGGTCTGCGAAGCAGGCGCTGCGCGATCGCCAAATGACCCCAATTAAGTAATCTTCATATATTACATTTTGACGTGCGGAAAGTGGGTTAATGGTTACCCATGCAGCTAGCCCAAAATTTACTGGAGAATTATGCAAGTAAAGCGACGTAAGGAGCTAGGGCGTGGGAGTGTCAACCGAATCAGAACATGGGGGATAGTTGCTGTAGGAATAACTTGGCAGAAGGCGTGAAAATAGTTTTTGCGTCAAACCTCAAGGTTATTCGTTAAGCAGAGCCTGACTTAGCCTCAAACAACGCAAAATCGTTCAATTAGACCTTACGTCAGGAGGTAATTTGTCCAAAGTCCAATAATTGACAGACCACTACCTGCTCCCCTCACCATGCAATTTTAACAAACCATAATTTTTAGATATAAATTATTTCCAAATGGCTATTATTTTGATTACTTTTTAAATAACTTCTTGGTTTTAATTAAAATCACAAAAAAACCCAGAAAAAAATCGAAGTTATTTAGCAATTGATCAAATTGAAACATCAGGCCATTTTTTGCTTGTTATCTTGATAATCAAGACAAGTGAATTGTCTTAAGTAAATCATCAATCAAAAAGGAAAACACCAATGATTATTTCTGACATAAATTATTTGGAAGTAGCTGACAAAGAAAATAACCTTGTTAGTGGCGGATCAGCTATTGACTTTAAGTACGATAAAGATGTAGATATCAAAAAGAATATCTACATTGATATCTACAAAGATGTCTACTCCGATGTCTATGTTCGTGGTCAACTAGCTGAAGCACAAGCTGTCGCAAAAGCATATGGTTATGACACCTTGTCTGAAACTCATACTGCCACTTATGCAGATGTTTATTCCACCGCAGCTATCTCTGAGTCTACCTCTGCTACAAATGGCGCCTACTATGTCAAACACTAAGAATCAATTCTTAGTCGGACTTAGATCATAGAAAGGGAATTATCCTGCTCTCTTTCTCCCAAGAACTAAGTTCAACAAATCTCTTAACTTTGGCAGAAGAGACAGAGAATAAATGTAGAGGAGGATTAGAATTACCAAACTTCTTTCAAGCCTCAAATCTATACTGAAGTCTCTCTCTCTCTGCAAGTTGTTTGATTTTCAGATTACAATACCATGAATTTGGGGCTATTGTCAACCACCCTAGAGCCTCAAATTTATTGGTTTGTCCGATAGATTCAGAGTGACTGAAAGCTCTCGCTAAACGACAAGCGTTATGGCGGGAGCAGTTTATACTAATTGGAAAAAGTAGGGGCAAATACTAAGTTGCGTTCTAAACTGTAATTTTACATCTCTCGCCAAGCGGTGCGTCCGCGAAGCGACTACCGTAAGGTCTCCTGCGGAATTTTTACCGCTGAAAGCGCGCCGAAGGCGACCCGCAAAGGAACGCGCACCGAGCAAAGGCGCAAAGGGGATTAAGAATGGTTTTACGTCTATGAACGCAGTTTGGTAAAAGCAATGCCTTGTTCCTACAAAATTCAAAAATAACAAGATATTTGGCAATTAATTTTAGTAAGAAATAAATTCACCTTCAACAACTATTGTCTTTGGCAATCGCTAACCACAAGCAAAGGATTGTTGCACAACAAAAACACAAAATCCTCCTCAATGTCAAAGGCAGAGAGTGAAAACCTATTTTGTCATTTGAAAAACAGATTTGTTTCTAATTCTAAAGGATTTTGTCGATCGCTTTGCGGTGGGATGATAACCATTAATTGAACCAACAAAAATTAACCTAAAAAGGGCGAACTTATTTTTGAACTACTCCCAAATTAGCAACAATTAATCAGGTGGCTCTGCCAGTATGGATTTTACACTAGTACAGGTCGGCAAAAATAAACCAACCATTTATAAAACGTCAAAGCTAGAGAACACAATACTTTTGACCTTTGACTTTTGACCTTTGACCTTTGACCTTTGACTTTTGACCTTTGACCTTTGACTTTTGACTTTTGACTTTTGACTTTTGACTTTTGACTTTTGACTGACCCGTAGCGGTACTAGCTTTTGGGTCGTAAATGAATAATATGCAAATTAACTTAATTGATAATTTTGAAACATTCAAAGAAATAAGAAAAAATTGGGATTTTGTCTATGAGGCTGATCCCCAGGCTCAGTTCTTCTTATCTTGGGTTTGGCTGTCTGGATGGCTGAAGATGGTGAAAGATCCATGGTTCATCTTAGCTGCCAAACCGAGTCCTGATGCTTCATCTTATGTCGCTTTTTTTCCTCTGAAAATTACGGTCGATCAGCAAGATGGAGGTGACCTTTATAACGAACTCTGCATGGCAGGAAATAGCATAGCCGACTACACAGGCTTGATTTGCCTGCCAGAATATGAACAAGAGGCAATTTCTGCCTTTGCCGCTTACCTCAAACAGCAGTTAACATGGTCTATTTTCCACCTGAAAAACTTTTTAGAAACGGATAGGCGGATGGACCTGTTCTTGAAGAGTTTCTCTGGAGACAGTTTTGAGTTTGAGCAATCTCGTGAAGACAATAATCAAGATGGTATTAACAATTACGTATGTCCTTATGTTCCTTTAGCAGACGACTGGGATCAATATCTCCAAACTGCCTTAGGCTCAAATACTCGACAAAAAATCAGGCGTTTTTTAAGGAAAATCGAAAGCTCTGACGAGTTTCATATTACCCACGTTAACGCAGACAATCTGGAGCTTCATATTGAGATCCTACGCAAGTTCTGGCAGTCAAAATGGGGAAGCAAAAAAGGGTCTGACTGCGAGGTAATGGTGGCTTGCCTTCAGGCTATTTTACGCCATTGCTTCGAGAACAAATGTTTATACTTTCCTGTTCTGTGGAAAGGAGACAGGCCGATAGGAACCATAGCGAACTTTATTGATCTCAGTCAAAAATCCATCTTATTTTATATCACAGGTCGGGATGAGACAGTTAAAAATCCGCCCCCTGGCCTTGTCCTCCATGCTTACGCCATCCGATATGCCATTCAAAATGGATTTAAAGTATACGACTTTCTCAGGGGGAATGAGTCGTATAAGTTTTCTTTTGGAGCTAAAGAACGCCACATTAAGCACCTCATAGTTAAGCGAAAGAACTGGATTAACCAGGACAGACTACTGGATGTAAAGACTATTTCTCTAGCACTTCAGCTTACTTTTGAGCATCATCGAGCTAACCGACTTACCGAAGCCGAGCAGGGATACCGTCAGATTCTGGAAGTTCAGCCTAAACATCCTGACGCACTCTATGGCTTAGGCGTGCTGATGAACCAGAAGGATGAATACGAGACTGCCGAAAATTTGCTAAAGAGCCTTCTTCAGGTCGAGCCGAATTCTATCAAAGCTTGGTTTAGCTTAGGCAATTTACATCAAGCTCAAGGTCAGTTTTCCGAAGCGGTAGAAGCCTATCATCAGGTTTTAGCTCTACAGCCCAATGCACCAGATGTCTACAATAATCTCGGCTATGCTATGCAGCAACAGAGCAAATGGGAAGATGCGATCGCCTGTTATCAAAAAGCCCTGGAACTTAAGCCTGACTGCATTGAAGCAGATGTTAATTGTGCCAATGTGCTTCACGCTCAAGGAAAGCTATCCTCAGAAAAACAAGCTCATTATGCGGCAGTGAACAATAATTTGGGCAATAAGCGTCAACAAGCAGGTGATTTAAAGACTGCTATCGCCTACTATCGGCAGGCTATCACTATCAAGCCAGACTTGGCAGATGCTCACTATAATCTGGGGCTGATGTTACAAGAACAAGGTGAGTTTCAAGAAGCGATCGCCTGCTATCAAAAAGCCCTAGAACTTAAGCCTGGCTTTGAGGAAGCTTATTTCCGATTAGGCAAGCTTCAAGATGCCCAAAACCGCCAGACATCCCCCCCAATGTCGGTGACATGATAAGTGATACGGTTTCTCAAAAGTAAGGAGAACAAAAAAATGAATGAAACAATTTTCAATTATGTCCCAGGAGTGCTGGGAGTGCTTCCAGAGGGCACCCTCAACAACCCTGTATTAGAAAACAATGTATTAGAAAACAATGTATTAGAAAACAATAGTCAAATATTTGA
>JASJEK010000336.1 GCA_030064915.1 Xenococcaceae cyanobacterium MO_234.B1 | reverse complement strand
TGTTTTGGTTGCTTATCTTCTCTTACTGAAGATGAATCTTGAGCAAACAAATTACCTTGTTTAGTATTTTCTATTCTGACAAGAGTCGACAATTCTGATACGGATAACAGATTTTGTTTAATCCATTTAATCTCTGGTGTACTCACTTTTCTATTAGAATGAAGCGCAATTAATTCATTGCTAGTAGCACAGTTTAAAACTCGCTCTTTAACCTTATTGGCTCTATTCTGGAGTGTATTGATATCACCTGAGTTATAGGGATAAGATGACCAATTTATCTCTTTTGGATGAGATAAGGGAGGCTGTACTTCTGACTTTTCAGTCTTCTGTTGTTTCTCTGATGCCTGAGTGGAAACTGAAATATTCTCAGAATTTGGTGTAGTCGGTATAGATGAAGCTTGCTGTGAGGGACTTTCATCTTGCAATACCTCTGCTATATCTGAGGGAGGTTTAGTTAATTCCCAGACTACTTGTCTCTTACCTTGGTGTTGCTGTTGCCCCACCTTTTCCCATTTGAGGTAAGTCAAGATATTGGCTACTCTCATTTGAGATCTCCTATCTATCTCTCCCAATCTCATTTCCATAACCTCAGTCAAAATCTCACTTATCGATACTCGCTGGCGATATTCTAGATAACTAGAGATCGCTCCCTGCCACTCATCTACAACTTGAAATATCTGATTATTATTACTACTTAAGGCTTGTTCATCTCTGTCTAGCCACCATCGCTCACCATTGCGATAAGCTCTCACTGCTGCTGACCAAATCTGATCTCTCTCCTTCTTTAGCTGCTCAATATCGATTTGAGTCTTGACTATTGGAATTATCCAATATCGGCGATCGCCTGTGGCATCTACCAACAAATCTCTACTATTGGCTGTCCCGACAATAATACTCTGTCTGGGAAACTCCAAAGCCGTTCTACCATAGGGAGGACGGAAGGTATCACCGCGTCTGGTCAAAAAGGCTTTGGTTTCTTCTGATTGCTTTTTATTGAACGTTCGTTCGATCTCGCCCCATTCATGAATCCAAGCCTGATGGAGGATTAAGAGATCGTCTTTATTTTGCCTGCCGCTCATCGAGTCGTCGAACCAAGCCCCTCCTAGAACATCAAAGAAGCTTGATTTCCCTGCCCCTTGTAATCCTTGTAACACTAATGACGTATCGTGCTTACAGCCAGGCTGATAGGCTCTTGCTACCGCCGCTATCAGAGTTCGTTTCAGGAAAATGTCATAGAGTGGATCGCTTGTCCCAAAATACCTCTGAGAGAGGTTATCTAGACTAATGGGAGATATTTCTTTAGCTACTGTGTCTAGATAAGTGATTACGGGGTTGTAGGCGTTTTCATTGGCTACTTTGGTAAATATATCGATCGCTTTTGTCTTAGAACAGTCAATATTGTCATGCTCCGCCAAGTACAGATATGCAAACTCTAATGTTATCTCTACTCCATCTAATTCGATTTTTTGCTTGAGCTTGTTGAGCTTCAGGCGACCCCGATATTTCCCTCTCACAAAATCCATTAACTTCTTGCTGTTGAGTCTTAGCAAAACCTCATCGGCAGTCTCCTCAGCAGCTATTGATTTCAACCACTCTTTAAATGGCTTTAAATTGTCCATAATCTTCTCAAATTCCTCTATTCCTTTGTTTTTGATTAAGTCATCTACTCCCTTGGTGTCTTCGCTATATTCCCATGTTGCTACTCCCACAATGCAACCTTGTTTTACAGCCAAGTATCCAGCGTGTTTTAAAGCTTCCTGTACTTGCTTTTTAACTACGATGTCTGAATCGAAAACTAAATGAATAGGTCTTCCTTTTACTAGGAATGGGGCAAGAGTTGGAATTGCTCTTAGCTTTTTCTTCTCCTTGCCATTCCACACACCAGTTAAACAGATAGAGATATAACCGTGAGTCAACAGACAACCTGCTTTCTTAGCTCCTTCTGTTACTTCTATTGGTAATTGGGGATTATCTGCTACCCATCGCCAAAATCCTTTGTCTAATCTGCTTTCATCTATATCTTCTGGTTCTATTGGTACTTGATATCTATCGGCTATCTTTTGCCATGCTTCCATGTCTGGGATTAGCAGAATTACTTCTGTGCCATCTCCTTTGGGAAATGTTAAGTATTTCTGAGGTTTTTCTAGATTGGGAAACTTGAGAGCTTCCCACGGCTTAAACTGCCCAAATTTACGATATTGTCCTGTTTCTAAGTCAATGCTTCTTACCGCCCATCCTGGACTCCCATAATAATGCGACCAGTTTAATAATTTGGCTATCTCTTTGGGGTCTTCTAGGGTTTGGAGATTTAAAAGGGCGATCGCCTCAGATACGACACTACCTTCTACCCATTCTTGAATATCTTTCTTTTTAGCTGCTATTGGAGGATAATAACTCATTTTACGCCTCCTAGCTGATAATTGTTATTTAGCATCGTTTCATCCTTGAGAATATTATTAATGAAGGCAAATATTGGGTTATCTGTTGGCTTCAGAATTAGAGGCTTGCTACTTGGAAAAAGAAATATGACTGCTTATGGCTGTGACCAATTAATTAAAGGTGCAGAGTTAGCAGGGATACTGAGTCCTAACCCATGACTCAAACGAGTTATAGACCCATCTAACACAATCAATAACTACACCCACATCCTTTTGTAGCCAGTAGTGTAGTTGTTGTATTATGACCTCCGCATTAATATCTTCTAATTTCGCTGCTATCTCTGCGTTGAACCATCTATTATCTTGAGAGGAAGTACTTAATATAGTCATTTTGTACCTCCTTTTCTTGTTTGTCTTCTAGTTCTTTTATCTCCAGGTATTACTTCAATTACTAAAGAGACTACTGTACGATGGGATTTTTTTCTATGCTCCAGACATTCGATGATTGCTGAAGTTATGGCTTTGTCATCATCGAAGATAGTATAAATATTCTCATTCTGATAAACCTTTAGAACAGGTAAATCTTTTGAATCTATCTCTTCTCCCGTAACCAAGGTTATTGATAATACAGAACTATTCTTATTCATGATTAAATCCTCTTGTAGATTACTTGATGAGGGTTAATTGGTTGGCAGCAAAACTAAAGGCTTGCTTCTTGAAAAAAGAAATATGACTGCTTATGGCTGCGAGTAATCAGTTAATCGCCCACCTCATCAGCTATGAAGGAGGAAGAGACAAGGGAGAGAAATAAACGGTTTGATTGCATTTATTTTCCAGGTAGCCTATTTCACCCTGACTCGGCTCATCCCAAGTTCCCTGCTTACAAATGGCTAGTTGCTAGTTGCCCACAGGTCTAGATTTCACCTATCAAAAACTGTCTTGAACCTTTACGAGGAGCATCGGAGCTTTTCTATTTCAGCTATTTCTGAGTAGGGGATATATTCACAAGAAGTAGCCATCAGACCAGGCTTTAACACATCTTCTTTGCCAATAGACTTGAGCCAGTTGACTAAATCTGAGGCTTTTTTCATCCCTAGCCTCTTAGCCAGCTTAGTCTTGGAAATCCCTTCAAAACTGACTTTAGATATCCCTCTGTCATTTACTAAGACTGTCTTCTCCACCACTTCAGTTTTAGTGACTACAGCATCAGATTTGCCTAAAACTAAGGCTGGTAATCCAGGATTGATGATTGCCAGTGCAGATGATGCTGCTAAAAGTCTTTCTTGGGCGATTACTGTTTCTTTCTGGGCTTTAGCTACTTCTAATTGGAGTTTTAGCTTTTCTATTTCCTGGGCTTGGGCTGGTATTACTTCTTTGATTAATTTCTTGGCTTTTGTGAATGCTTTAACTAACTCTAGTTTGCATTGGACAACTCTTTCTGTATTTCGAGATAGGGTCATCAGAAAGGTTGATTGCTCTTCATTTAACCAGGCATATCGTTCAACAGAACGATTACCTTGCTTGGTTTGGAACTCTCGCGTTTCAAACGCGATAGCTCCAAACGATGACTCTATCTTACTTTTATACTTCTCAATTGTTGCTCCTAAGTTTTTGTGTTTAATCAATAGTGAATCTGCTATCAATCGCGAATCTACTACCAAAACACTATTCTTTTCACTAACTGTTAAATTAGACATGACTGTTATTCGATGGTTAAACTTCGGAGACAGTGGAAATGTGCGATCGCGGGAACCTCTGCCAGGAGAAAGGCGCGGTCGCGCATCAAAGATTAGGAAAAAGAAATCTTTAAAAAGCTGCTTTTTTATTTACTCAAGCTGCATTTTGAGGGTTCTGCTTTTTTTCTTTACGTTTTTGCGCCCACCATTGTTTCATTCGAGCCGATTTTTCTTGTCGCTGCTGTTCTCTTTTTAAACGGGCTTCTTCTTCTGTTTTGTCTTGAACTCTTTTAAGTAAATCTCCAGGTTCACAATCGAGAACAGTACAAAGTTGATCTAAAAGATCGAGTTTGACGCTATTAGCAGAATATTCTAAATATTGAATTCCACCTAAAGACATTCCCATGTCCCTAGCTAAATCCTCTTGGGTCTTTCCTTTTTCAGTTCTAACTTTTGCAAGCATTAATTTCACCGTCATAAATTGAAATCTTGTCCTAAGTTTAACCTATAAACTCTATGTAAAGTCAAAGAATGTGAAGTATCTCTTTACATAGAAACTCTTTACATAGAGTTTCTTGACAAAACATAGAAGTTCTTGGTATTATTAAATCATAAGGAACAAGGAACTGAGATAGCCTCCACCTGAACGGAAGAAAGAATCTCAATTTCAATATTTCACTTAAACCACCCAATTCAATAAGCCAGTCGGACAAGTAGCGACAGCCAAACTGCTAATGGTGCAGCCACCAGGGACGATCCTGATGACCAACAAGTCTTTAAACTGTTTGATTGCTTCTGTCTATCTATTGGCTTAGCGTAAGCCAATAAAAAGGACGGCTACCAACCGCCCAACAATAAAATTGATAACCACCATAATGACACATACTCAAATTCAAACCCAAATATCAAGCGACTCTACCTGCGCCAGTTGCCCCAAATTCAAAGATTACAACGAACCAAGAGGAAGAGGGTGGTGTAGGCTGTTCGACAGAGTTGCCTTCTCTCATCATCCTTTCACCCTTGATTGTCAGCTAAATCTTGCCTCTGACAGCAAAGTTAAAGGAGATGCTACTGATTCAATAGGTCAGCAACTCAAAGAAACAAGATTACTACTAGACAAAGCCAAACATCGCCGTTCTCGAAAAAATCAACTTATTCTCAAAGCCCCTTTCTAAACCTTGGCTTTGTTCAATAATTGCAAGGGCTTTCGCCCAACAATAGCGAGATTAATCTTCTCAATACAAAAAGTCCCAGGCTTTTCAATTCCTGGGACTAACAAAAAATAAATCATCATGGAAGCAACACTCATGACTTATACAGAAATTCAAACAATCGAAGCTTTTGGGATGCCTTACACCGAATATCGTGTCGAACCTGAAGTAGACGAAGAAATCCTCATCACCATCGAATTTACGCCTCCCATTCAATCCTTTGATGTCGAATACAGTTACTCTCAACCTCGATTTAGATTCGGAGACATGGTGGCGACAAAACAACAGTGGGAGCATTGTATATTACATCATCTCAACCCCGACACTAATTTAGACCTTTTTCGCATCTGTGGAATGGAGTTAGTTGATTCTCTTAGCCCATCAGAGGAACTGCTCAGTCAGCCGTATTGGCAGTATGGTATCCGTTGCACACATGGTACTCAAGAACTGGTTTGGTTGGAAGAGGAAGCTTTAGTTCGGATTGCTCCTGATAACCCTGATTGGTTCTAAATCCTACATCTACTGAGTCAGGTTAACTTCTGGCTCTTGTTTAGAGTTTTGCGATCGCTTGTGGCTAAGAGCGATCGCGCTTTAGGCAAAATTAAATCAATCTTCTTGCCCAGTAATTAACAGAGCTTCGCTATTTTTTTCGCGACATCTAATGTTTTGGACTTTGGACAAAAAAAAAATAGTTAGCGTAAATATTACGCTAACTAGCTAGGGGGATTTATAGACCATCAGCTCGGCACGCTAGAAGCAGGTTTTAATCTTCTTTTAAACCCTCAGTATAATAGGAAGAGTCTGGTTGACTTTCTCCCCCAAAACAGATATCAAAATAACTTTCACAGAAGAGAATTAATAACCCTCTGTAACTCATCAATAAGATCTCTTCGAGTTAGTTTTTCTACTGCATCAATATGAGCTTCACTTCCTGCTTTCCCCAAGTAGAAATATTTAGTTTTTTTGTTACTGTCAGTAGCCATTGGAAAAATAGGTTCGGCGGCTTGTAATTTATAATACCAGTAGATTTTCTGGTTGCGATTGATTTGATAACGAATGATATGACAATGCTGGTTGACTGACTCTCAAGAGTTTAGCGTAAAATATACGCTAACGTTTCGGGAAATCAGTAAGAGAAATGAAAAATCAAGAAATCTGTCTGATGGTCAAGAAGTTTTTGTCGTGGAGGGAAAACCTTTATAAGGGACTTAATGCCAGAAGAGAAACTGTCATCGAATTACTAGATGCCCTCTCATCAAATCAACAAGCAGCTTCGGTAGTAGAATTGTCTCTTAATCCTTTATTTCGACGAGATTATAACAGTTTGTATAAAGGAATTCAAGAGTTTTTACCTCCTCAAACAGATGACAAGTACTCAGAACAAATTAATAGCCTATTGGATGCCGTTTCTTTCACTATCCCCACGAGTAAATCCCGACCTTTTAACTTATTGGGAATTGATACAACTCCTTATCCCAGACCTTATTCAGCTACATTAGCCGACAAAACTTTTATCCATTATCCTAATCCTATCAAGGGAAATAAACCTATTAGTATTGGACACACCTATTCGGTTGTATCGGCTCTCCCAGACCGAAGTGAAACGGGAAATGTCCCTTGGACAATTCCCTTATCAGGAGAGAGAGTTCAGGCTGAAGAGAAAGCTGCTAATGTCGGCAATAAACAACTTAAAAAAATTTTTAAAAGTTCTTCATTTTCGGACAACCAGTTATCAGTTTTAGTCGCTGATAGTCTTTATAGTCAACGAAATTTTATTGGGGAACAAGTAAGCGCAAAAAAACTTAGTTACGATTACAAGAGTCAGAAGTAATCGGATCTTTTATCGTCAATTTATTCGGGAAACGACTGACCCCTCTACATCTGGACATCCCCGTTGGTACGGAGAGAAATTTGACCTTAAAGATGAAAACACTTGGCACGAACCCGATGAAATTGTTCAAGCTCTCTTTACTACTAAAAAAGGTCGTCACCTGAGGGTCACAATTTCGGGTTGGAAGCAGATGTTAATGAGAGGAACTAAGAACTATAAAATGAACCACCACCCTTTTACGTTACTACAAATTACTGTAAGAGATGAAATCGGTAATA
>JASJEK010000335.1 GCA_030064915.1 Xenococcaceae cyanobacterium MO_234.B1 | reverse complement strand
AAGTACAGTTGGGCAAAAGCTTCAGTTGTTGAGGAAATATGGAAATGGCTGTTAACAGATTTTGGGGTTAGCCCCTCGGAGGTGAACCCCCCAGGAATTAATTGCCTTAATGGAACAGTAAGGACTGAGTTCCTGGGACAGACTCCCATTACAAAATTAGAACCCCACAGTCCTAATGAGTACTATTTATATTGTGCGGACTTTGAGTACAATCCTACTGCTGACGAAACAGATTGTAACAACCTGCTTTTAGCCTTAGAACCAAACCATCGAACCATTTTCTTGAGGACAATCGCAGCTTCCTTAGATTTGGGATATGTACGTTCTAAGTTGGGGCGGGGGGTGAAAGCTCTGCTTTGTCAGGGGACTGGAAGCAATGGAAAAGATACTCTGAGAGAGGCTATCTCGGTCATTTTTGGGCAAAGCATGAGCAATGCCAGCGTGGCAGACTTCCGCCAATACGACCAGGGGCGGAAATTCCCCCTAAGCAAACTGGAGGGGGCGAGAATCAATTGGTCATCGGAAAATAGTAGCTTTGCTAACATAGATAATCTGCAAGGGCTAAAACTGGCAATTACGGGGGAATGGATTGATATCGAGGCAAAAAATCAACCAGAGTACTCTATTATCCCCGAAGCTGTGTTTTTCTTTAATATCAATGAACCCCCCCTGTTACAAGGTGGAATGGATGCGATTAAAGACCGCTATGCCATTTTAAGGTTTAGTAAAACCTTTAAAGTTAATGCTAATCCCCAATTAGGAGAAATAGAAGCTGACCCCAGATTTAGGTATGACCCCGAATTCTTGAAAACTAGAGTCTGTCCAGCCCTATTAAACAAAATATTGCAACAATTACCCCTTTTACTCAAAGAAGGTATTGATTACAGTTCAACTAAAAGAGACATGGAAGAATGGCAGAGAGCCACGAACCATTTATGGGAATTTTGCCAAGAAATGGGCTTAGAATACGCCCCTGGTCATAAAATCTACATTTCTGACCTTTGGGACGAACTTAAACGCTGGTATCTCGACAACGAAATGGCGTGGGTGACTTGTACCAATAGCGGACAGGAAGTAATTCAGATTGGGGACGCGCCACGGAAAGGTGATTTCCTAATTAAGGCTTCTAACCAGATATTTACCCGTTTTTCGCAGCTTTTCCCCAAAATTAGTAAAGGAAAAGCCAGCGGGCATCATCCCACCAGAAAGAATCAAAAATATATTGTGGGATTGAAGTTCAACCCTACTAATTCGGCTGAAACCCTTACAGAACAGGGACGGCTACCCAATTTGCCCGAAGATATTTCAATTCCAGAATTAATTAACATGATAGGTGTCTCAAACCTAGTAAATTCGTTAGATCTTAATACCATGAAGAAAATCTCAACTGAATGTGAAAAATTGGGTATCCGTGGTAGCCGACCAGACACAGCAAAGGATACAGGGTATCCCACTGGGTATCCCGAGGGTAGCCCACAGGGTATCCCGACCACTAATTGCGAAAACGAGAGTATTAGTGATAATAGTTCAGCTACAATAAATTCAACGCCAAATACGGCCCAATGTGACGAAAATCAATTGGCATCACAACCGAATTTTACTGTTTCTATTTCTACCTCAGTTACTAATGAAGTTTCCGAAATCCACAACGACTCGACTAACACCAACGCCAACACAGTCGAAAAAAAGCCAGAAATTGAGTGGGTAAGGCTAAAAGATGGTCGAATTGGAAATGTACTACAACAGAATGGTAACTGGTTAGTAGTCAGAGAGTCAGGAATGCGTAGCAGTTTCAAGGTGAACACCTTAGATTGTGAATATATCCACTATAAAGGCGAAAATGCCCCATTATTAGAATCAAAAAATTAGGGCTACCCCATGGGCTACCCTAGGGCTACTCAAGGGCTACCCAATGGGCTACCCTGTATCCCATGCTATATAAGGTTGGCTACCACGGATACCCAATTTCTCATATTAGTGATCAGAAAAATAAAAAGTAGTATTTTTGTATAATGCTATTTACCCAAAAAAATTGCTCTTATATCCTAAAATTTAAGGGCGGTCTGCCGAAGGCAGGCGCTGCGCGGACAGCGAAAGCTGGCGCAACGAGTGATCAGGCTTCGCCTGACCGCCTTTTCTGGGAGCTAATAGAATGTTCAGTGGGGAAATGCTAGGTGCTGTGTAGGAATAACATCAGGAGGTCGTAAATAGCCTGAAAGGCATACACATGGATACTCAACTCTTATATACTTTAGCTTTACTATTTAGTTTGACTAATTGATTAGCTAAGTTTTATCTTTTATCGCTTCATACATTGCCAACTTAGTTCGTAGTTTTTCGTTTTCTGCTTCTAGATATTCATTTCTAGCTTTCAGTCTTTCTAGTTCTAAAAGCTTGTAAGTGTCTTCATTAACAGCGTATTTGAATCCCTGAATTTTAGACTCGGTTTGTTCGTGTCTTAAATAAGTACTGCTATTCATTTGTAAACCATGTCCT
Source organism: Xenococcaceae cyanobacterium MO_234.B1 (assembly GCA_030064915.1). Classification (GTDB taxonomy): domain Bacteria; phylum Cyanobacteriota; class Cyanobacteriia; order Cyanobacteriales; family Xenococcaceae; genus JASJCP01. Next base: position 4,882 of record JASJEK010000335.1, on the reverse strand, counting down.
AAACTATCAGCAAGTATTTTTTGATTAACTCCTAATTTATGCCCTCGAATATTGTAAGCGTGTCTTAGAGCATGAGCCGTAAAACCGTACTTTTTCTTATGAAACCATTGGGTCGTACTAGTAGTACAAATTATTCCTCCTTCTTGGTTCTTCCCGATTCTTCTTAAAGGATTAGGAATATTAGGCAAATTTAAGGGTTGTAATAAATTAAATTCTTTTATCCATTTACAATGACGAGAATGACCGCTAGGAGACATGGGAAACGCTACACGATAACCCGTCTTAGTCTCATGACCAATACACAATAAATAATCCTTATTCTTTGGATCGAGAATAGCGGGAATAACGCTAGTTTTACCGCGATATTGTTCATAAACATGTTTCCCTTCTTCGTTCTCATCGTCTGTATCTTCCGTGTCATCTGCGATCGCTATCCAATCGCCATTCCTTAAAATCACTGGTGTATCCCAGTTTTTAATATTCCAGGCTTCATGCACTCGCAAGCCATATATAGCTAATAAACTATATAAAAACTGCCATTGTGCGTATCGGTAACGCCATTTTTTAGCACATTGAGAGGGAATCTTAAACCCAGTCTGATAGACAAGCATTATTTCTGTGTCATCAGGAATATGTTTAATTCGACGCTTAGGTTTATTTTCTGCTTTATATCGTTTAATTATTTGCTTGAATTCATTGTTGTCAAAATATCCTAAAAGGTTAGCTAATCCGTTTAAATGATAAGTTCTGACAGAGCTATTATTTTCGGTTTTATCAATTATTTCTCTAAGAATTTTCAGGTTAATTAAATTATTTTTGTGCTTTAGTAACGCTTGTTCGATATATCGGTAGCTAGTATTCCAGCAATTGTTAGGAGTTTTGTCATTTTTTCTTTGCTTGAAATAATGGGCTTTATATTGCTCTAACATTTCCCCACAAGTTAGAGGCTTTTCTTCTTCACTTACCTTTTTGTCTTTACCTATCAACGAATAAAACCAGTCTTCTGTGAACGTACCAGCTACGAGTTGAGTAGTGATCAGTTGAGAGTATTCTTCAGCTTTAACCAAGTTATTTTTGCTTAGGGGTAAGTTTAACCCATAATTGTTTTGCCCTTTTCCTGGTAAGGAAAATTGTACAGATATCGGTTTACCTGGTTTGGGAATAACTTTGATTTTTGCTCTTTTACCATGCTTGCCAATTTTACCTAAGCGGTCATTTGCTTCCCTTACCAATCTGTCCCAGTGCCATCCACCGTCATTAGGTGTTTGCTCTGATACTAGCCTTTTAGGTTGGTTATTCATTCCTTACTTATTACTTACTTAGTGACTTACTTAAGCTATAAAGCTTATGAAATAAGTAATATAGTAGCTAAATATTTATTAACTCTTAACTGATTTTACCATTGTGGCTTATGCTCAATCGCTGCCAGATTGCTGTTTGAGAGTTACGGATATCTCTACTATTTATCTTAGAATCAGAACGTTAATTTTTTTCTCCGTGTTTCTTCCAGAAATGATTGCCCTAGGAAAAAAGACTTTATTAAGCCTCGACAGAACATATAATATTGCTTATTTGGGTGAAACATTGATGACCTATTGGGAAACATATATTGCCCTCAATAAAAATCCCAATGAATTTAATGCTCTTCTTCAGGATTATAAGAATCGCATTGAAAATCGCTCTCTGCCAGAATCTTATTACTATAATCTTGCCTGGAATGAAGCTAGAGATAAATTCGTATTTCTTCAAGAATTAGCCAATTCAGGGAAAGATTCCAATATTGTTGCACCTGCTGTTTATTTTTGGCTTCGTCGCTATCTTGATGATACTCATGAGCAAATTTTCCCGATATTAGAATTATTACTCAAGTCTTATAGTGTTATCGATAGACAGCATATTTATATCAACCCTGAAACACTACCCGAACTTTAGTTATAAGTTGTCTCATAGTAATTAAATACTAACAATTAATTATGTAATTATGGTTGCTGCTTTGGCTTGCATTGCTGCAATTAATTATAGAGTCGAATTATATTAGTCGATGAAATCTTATCAAAGATATTTGATGCCTATCAACAAGAAAAAGTAGGAATAATTTGCAATATCATTCCTACTAATACCCCTAGAAACTTATGATTAATTAGGTAATCTAAACTTTTTGCTTCAGCTATTTAGTTTTTTGTGGTGTTTTAGCTTGTTCCATCGCAATTTCTTTCATAGCTTCAAAAGACTTACGATTAGAAGAACCTTCAATAGCTTTAACAGCTAAGTCTTGAACTTGTTTCTGTGCTATATCTAATTGTTCAGATAATTTATGAATTCTTGCTTCTTGATTTTGAATCGTTGTTTCTAAAGCTTGAATTCTTAGTTGATAGTTTTGTTTCTCCCCCTGTATTTCTTTATTTCTCAAGTCAGATTTAACTTTGGCTTGATAAGTACCAATACCTTTACCTTCTTCTTCACCTTGTTTGATTTTCGCTTTTAGCTGTTCTTCAAATTCTGTAACCTTTTGTTTAGCTGTTGCATATTCTTCTTCTTGTTTGGCAATACTTTCTTCACTGTTTTGCCACTCTTTTTCTTGTTCTTGGCGTATTTGTTCTAATTCTTTGTATAAAAGTTGCTTTTGTCGTTCATATTCTTCTTCATCTAAATCTCTAGTTAAATCAAGATTATATTGATATTCTTCTATTTGTCTTTGTTGGGCTTTTTTTCTGGCTTCATTTCTTTGTTTGATTTCTCGTAAATGGGTTTCTTTATCTTTTGTCCAAGCTTTTTTTAAGTCTTCAATTTCTTGTTGGGTGTTTTCTAAGGCTTGGCTGTATTCTTCCTGAAATTGCTTAGAATTTTCTTGATACTGCTGAATCAAGTTGTCTATAGTATCTTCTTCTATTTCACTAAGTTCATGTAATTCTTCTAATTGCTGTTGTTGTTGGCTAATAGATGTCTGTATTTCCTGCAAAGTAGTAGCTTCTGTAATTAATTGTTCCGATAAGTTGCTTACAGCACTACCAAAGTTAACTTGTAATTGTTGTAGAGTTTTAATTGTTTGTTCCATAGTAGAGGTTTTTTCTTTTTCTTTTACTGGCTGCGATTTCGATTTGGTAGTTGTACTATTATTAGCAGGTTTAGGTTGGCGTTTAGCTTCTGCTTCTAAAGCTTTTTTGGCTTTTTCTAATTCTTTATAAGCAGCCAATATTTCTGCTTTGGTACTTTTAGAGTTGATGGTCATAATTAATTCCTTAGATAAATAATTGATTTAGATAAACGATGATTAAAATATCAATAACTCAAAAACTAGTTATTAGAAAAAGCTCTCATTGCTAAGTTTTGAGCTTGAGTATTGGTTTCTTGTAGCTGGGTTGTCAGTTCATTGATTTGACTAATTTGTCGTTCAATAGTTGCTTGTAGAGATTCGATTTTAAATTCGTATCCTTGTTTTTCTGCTTCCCATTCTTTTTCTAATAAATCTGCTTGGACTTTGGCTTTTCTGTCCGCTTCTTTAATTGCATCTCCTTTGGCTTTGTTATAGGCTTCCTTGATTTTGTCTTCAAAAGTTGCTATTTTTTGGTGATTTTCGGTAAATTCCTGGCGATTATTTGCTAAATATTGTTCTCTTTGTTGCCAATTTTTTTCTTTATCTGTAGCGATATCGGCTAATTCTATTTCTTGTTGACGTTTGTGTTCTGCGTACTCATCTGTTTCAATTTTTCTTTGTCTTGCTAATTCATATTGATAATCTGCTTCTTCTTGTTCTCTTTGTTGCTGTAATAATTCGTCTTCTTCTGTAATTCGGACTTCAAATTCTGTTTGTTCTTTCTGCCACTGTTTACGAGTATTTTCAGCTTCTTTGGTGATTGTTTCCTGCTGGTTGCTTGTTTTTTCTGCTAATAGTCTCAGTTTTTCTTGATGCTCTTGTTCTAAAATATGAAGGGCATCTGCTACTAATCTTACTTGAGATAATTGCTGTAAATGATTTCTTTCTACTGCGATCGCCTTTTTTAGTTCTTCTAATTTAGTAGATTCTGTAGTTAGATTTTCCGTTAATTCATTGATGGCACTACCAAATTCTAATTGTAATAATGCCAGACCATTGACAATATTATCTACAGTATAATCTGTGGTTTTAGTAACTAACTCTTGGTTTTTAATCTTTTCTGCTGCTTCTTCTTTGGTTGCCACTTTAGATTCTGCTTTCTGGTACTGGTCTAAAAGTTGATTAAAAGTAGCTAAGATGTGATCTTTTCCTTGAGGTGATTTCATTTGGCTCACAATATTTTTCCTTATTGAGGTGAATTGTTAATAGTTATCAATAATTAACTAATTTGAGTGAAAGGATTAATATTTATTGTTCCCTTCTTGTCTCAATCCCTAACTGAACTATTGGTAATGATTTTTTAGTCAACTTGTTTTCTATACTAATCAAAGTTGATTTTTAAGTCAATAGCAGAAGCAGATTTTTTTAGCTTTGTCGAACTATAATCCACATTCCTATTTTTACTGGTGGTGGATGTGGGCAAAATCTATTCAGTTGCTGTGATTATTTTAGGGAGAGGATTTTAGCCTTTTAAACCCAGCAATTTTAACCAAGGTTTTTGGCTCTGTTTCCCTAAACCTCATGTAACCGGAATATACTGAATTGACCAAGTGCTATAAAGCAATTAAGCGATTGCCAAACTTTTTTTAGAGTTAAGAGCATCGGCTAGGTCGATCGAACTCAACTAGTTCTTCTACCAGAGAAGCCCATCGATTAACCGCTCAAAATGGGTAAACTATAAACAAGAACAACAAATTATGGCTCTTCCATTGAGTCAAATCCCTATAGATGAGAACCCAAGCAACTAAATTATTTTTAATCCTAGTATTAACAGCTATTGCCATTTTT
>JASJEK010000038.1 GCA_030064915.1 Xenococcaceae cyanobacterium MO_234.B1 | reverse complement strand
TCTTGCTTGGTGCGCGTTCCACCTGGAGGTTCCCTCCAGGTGGGTCGCATCCGCTTTTTGAGCCACAAAGCTACTTGATGAGTAAAATCATAAGTATAAATTATTCCAGGATTGTTAGAAATATAGAGTTCAATTCCTTTTTTGATATCGCTGCCATGGTCAGAGTTTAAACTATACATTTTAACACCATTATCTAGCAAACTTTGGTCGCAATTCCTCTCGATTTTTTTTTAGTAAAGTTGCCTGAATTTTTTGGCGATCGCCTGATACAGAATCAACACCCTACCTTACAGCTAAAAAAAGTTCTGCAACAAATTAAAGCTCAAAATCCCCTAGCATCGGGCTATGCTGCGGGCAATCTCATCAATCTTGGTTGTTATTTAGAACTCGACCTAAACGGTTTTGATTTTTCTCACCTCAGTATTTGGCAAGCATATCTACAGGGTGTCAGCCTACAAAGAGTCAATCTACAAAATGCCGAATTTTCGCGCTCGCTATTTACCCAAAATTTAGGCAGTGCTTTAGCAGTTGCTTATAGTCCCGACGGAACGAGAATTGCGATCTCCGATAACGGGGGAATTATTTACGTCTGGCAAATTGCCAGCAATCTGCTAGAGTTAACCTTAGAAGGTCACACCAATTGGATTTGGTCTGTGGCATGGAATCCCGACGGCAATATATTAGCTAGTGCTTCCAACGATCGCTCCGTTAAGCTTTGGGACACAACCACTGGTCAGTGTCTCAGAACTTTACAAGGTCATAGTAAAATTATTCACTGCGTTGCATGGAGTCCCAACGGGAATATATTAGCTAGTGGCAGTCAAGATCGAACGGTAAGACTTTGGCATCCTGCAACAGGAGAATGCCTGAAAATCCTCAAGCCCGATGTAGATTGGTTATTTTGGGCTGCTATAACTTGGAGTCCTGACGGTAAAATAATAGCGATCGCAGCCAAAGAAGCAATCCAATTGTGGGATCTAGCAACATCCGCTTGTATTCAAACCCTCGAAGGACACGAACAATATATTGTGTCTCTTGCTTGGCATCCCCAAAAAAACTTACTCGCTAGTGGCAGCTTTGATTACACAATAAAAATTTGGGATATTCCTACTGGTAAAGGCCTCCATACTCTACAGCACGATAATTGCGTCTGGTCTTTAGCTTGGAGTCATAACGGGAACATGTTAGCTAGTGCTTCTTACGATCAAACAGCCAAGCTTTGGGACGGTTTAACAGGACGTTGTTTGCATACCTTATCGGGACATCAAAACTGGTTGTGGTCTGTCTCTTGGAGTAAGTGCGATCGTACTGTTATTACTGGCTCTCACGACCAAACTGCGAAAATCTGGGATGTTTCCACGGGACAATGCCTCAAAACTCTTCAAGGGTATGTTGGGACAATTTGGTCGCTTACCTGGAGCGAAGACGGACAAACTCTTTACAGTGGGAGTGGCGACCATATCCTAAGACAATGGCAAGTTGCCACAGGAAAATGTCTCAAAACTACTAGGGGCAATCGGCAAGCTGTATGGGCTATCTCCCCCAGTCCAGATTATCAGACCTTTGCCAGTGGTGGGACGGATAAAATTGTCTGGTTTTGGGATGTAGCAACAGGACAACTTCTTCATCGGTTATCGGGTCATGAAGGGACTGTTTGGTGCGTTTTTTGGAGTCTTGACGGCAAAACTCTAGGAAGTGTTAGCGACGATCGCACTATTCGTCTTTGGTCGTCCGCTACAGGTCAGTGTTTGAAAGTATTAACAGGTCATGATTATTGGGTAACCTCTTTGGCATGGCGTTACGATAGCAAAATGCTAGTGAGCGGTAGCCTAGATAGTACCCTCAAGCTTTGGCGTTCCGAAACAGGGGAATGTTTGAAAACTTTTGTCGGACATCAAGATCGAGTATTCGACGTTGATTGGAGTCCCAATGGAAAACTAATAGCTAGTGTCTCCTACGACCAAACCCTTAAGTTTTGGCATCCTGAAACTGGAGAATGTTTGCAGACCCTTACGGGACACGATAATATCCTCTATTCTGTAGCTTGGAGTCCAGATAGTTCCCAGATCGCTAGTGGAGGAGGAGATAGAAACGTCCATATCTGGGATGTCAAGACTGGAAAATGCTTACAAATACTTCAAGGTCACACCAATTGGATTTGTTCTGTGGCATGGAGTCCCGTCGGGAATATATTAGCTAGCGGTAGTGGCGATCGCACCATTAAGTTGTGGGATGTCAAAACTGGCAAATGCCTCAAAACTCTTATAGCAGATCGACCCTATGAAGGAATGAACATCACTGGAGTTACGGGTTTAACAGCGGCACAAAAATTAACCTTAAGGGAATTGGGGGCTGTAGATAGTAAGTATTGATACAGATAGATTGAAGCAGAATTAGTAAAATCAAAGTTGGTAATATTGACTTCACCATCAGAAATACAAGCTACTATATCTAACTATATCTAGAAGCAATAATTTTTAACAGCGATGACTTTTTAAAGCAGAAATTCGTTCTAGCTTGAGTTTGACTGCTATCAAATCCTGCCAAGTCTGCCACTTAGGACTATCTTTTTGGAGAGAAGGATTGCGCAATAGATAAGCAGGGTGAAAGATGGGCATAACAGCAGTACCTTCCCAATTAAGCCATTTGCCGCGCAAAGAAGTAATACTTTCTCTTTTACCCGTTAACCCAGCTACGGCGGTTGCCCCAGCACAAAGGATTATTTTCGGCTTAACCAGTCTAAGTTCATCGATTAAATAGGGTTTGCAGGCTTTAATTTCTTCGGCAGATGGTTTGCGATTGTTTGGCGGTCGGCAACGAACTGTGTTGGTGAAGTAGACGTTAGGATCGAGCTTCACAGCTTGAAGCATTTTCATTAAAAACTTGCCTGAATCTCCGACAAACGGCTGACCTAATTTGTCTTCTTTTTTTTCAGGTGCTTCGCCGATAATCGCGATATCTGGTTGAGTTTCACCCCTTGCTATAACTACCTGATGACGTTTTTGGCTAAGAAAACAGCGATCGCATCTTATACACGCTTGATTGAGTTTTTCTAAAGACGAGTAAAAAGTTAATTTTTGAGCAATATCATCTGACTGTAGCTCAAATAACTGAGTTTGTTTAACCATGTAAGAACTATTAGTATTTTGAATCTGTAGTTTTCTGGAGACTACAAATCGTTAGGTTCTTATTAAATAGATTAAACCTTTTTAAAATCAAATGAATAGACTTGGTGAAAGATTAAAGTATTCTCCTAACTTTTTAGCTTGTTCCTTGCTGATTGCTCTTTTACCATTAACAATTGCTGAGATTAATCCTTTTGAGGAACTAACTACTCCAACTAAATCAGCTTGTTTGGTATGACTAACTTCAAGAAGATGCTGCAATATCTCGTGAGGTGGAAGGTTTTGCCACTCTTTTAAGCCATAATTATTTTCTTCAAAGTCTTCAATCAGCTTGACCAGTAGACGAAGTAGAGTAGTTTCTTCAGGAGTACGGTTCTTTTTCTTAGCAATCAATTTTTCAGCTACAGCGAGATTTAACTCATATTCTGCTTCAGTTTCAATGACTTTAGGAATAAGCTGTACTTTATCTAGAAGCTTTAGATAGTTTTCTCTATTAATAGTAAGAGTCATTTTTCCATTTCTCCCTATCATATTCAGCGTGGGTTAAAAAATATTTGAAATAAGCAACTTGTTCTTCGTAGTCTATATCGAGAATCAGACGGTATTTATTACCTTTGATATTGAAAACAGTGAAGTTACCTACCGCTTCAGCATCTCGATATACCTGCTGTACTTCAATTAGATTTTGCCATTGTGCTTGGTCGATCGTTTTGCAGAATGCCTTAATTGTAACGGCAACATCTGGATACTTGGATGCAGCCTTTTTGAGCTTTCCAGCCGAAATTAGATGCATTTGAGTTTATTGGGATTAAAGTTTCCAAAATGAAAACCCAATTTAATGTTTGCAGATTGAAAACTTATTGTCAACACTTAGGTGATTTCTAAAAAAGAAGATACCACCTTTAAAAAGGTCAAACTAATGCTGCGTAACTGGATCCATCTATGAAAGGTGGTATCTTCTTTCCGGGAAAAGGCCTTAGTCATTTAGTAAGTTCGGAGGGGAAGAAAAACTGGCTCTCGGCAGATTGATTACTCGATCGCAAAGGTATCGTTAGCAATAATTGTCACTTCAGTCCCAACTTCCAAGACAGCAATATTGGGTAGCTTTTCTAGCTCTACTTCCTGGCGTAAAGAGCGATCGCTTATCCTGTCAGCCAGAGGATTGAAAAACCCATCGAGTACGGCAGACCAAACTTCTCGGTTGCGATTGTCCACTGTGGTGGTGACACTAGAGCCGAAACTACCGCTAACAACTGAAGAAGTAGTATTGGGTTGGGTAAAAACTTCTCCTACCTTACCCAGCCCCGATAGAGAACTGACCAGTAAATCGGTTTTAGCATAGTCCCCACCGCGATCGAAGTGTCCCTTAGCAATTAATGGTTGCTGCTGTTTGCCGAGGATAGTGAGCTTTTGAGTCGGAAGCGATCGCTGTTGAATTCTACCCTGCTTATCGGTATAGACAATGGCTACAGCATTAGCATTAACTAATCTATTATCAGGATTTACCGAACTACTTTCGGCGACTACTACCGAGCCTTTTTCTAGAGCTACTCTACCGTTGCTGGCTATTAAATCTTCGGTAAGTACCAGAGCAAAGCGTTTATTAGGCTGTTGAGAGCTGCTTACCGATTTGTCCCAGAGTAGGGGAATAGAAACTTCGGCGGTGACAGTCGTGCCGTAAGCTATTTGATAGCTGTATCTGATATTTGTTTCTATACGCTGGCGATTGAGGATACCTAAACTGCCTGGAGAGGAAAAGTTAGAAGCATTAGCAGTCATAGATGTAGGTTTAGAAGCAACATTATTTGCAAAGGTCGATTTGGCAGCAGTAGTTCGATCTTTAGCAAGCTGACTCGAAGCAAGTGGTACACCCTGACCAAAATTGGATAGTTGCGCCCATTTTTGTTGGGGGTCTACCTTTCCTAAAGGATACCGCTTCGCATATGGCTTGGGTTCGACTCTCGCTGGTTGGGGTTTGGGTGCTGGTTGAGGACGAGAACGGGGTGATGCGGTACGAGCTACTCTGGGTTGAGGACGTGGCTGAGGTTGAGTTGGTTGCTGAATTGGAGTAGCTGTAGTTGGCTTTTGAGGTTCAACTACTTCAGTAGGAGTGGGTTGCTGCTGTGCCTGTTCGAGCTGATGTTTTTGATCTCTCAGGGCTAATTTTCCTCGGTAATCCACTTTGGGAGTCGCTACCTCCTCTTGCTTTTTGGGAGTTGATTCAACAATCTTAACGGGTGCGCTCTTTGGTGTCATAAGATTCCAAATTCCCAGCAGAAATAGGATGCCTAAGCCTGTCGCACCATAGATAAATAAGCTGCGGACAAACGGCTTTTCCTCTACAGGAGTATCTGAAGGGGAATCTTCTTTGATTTGATATTGTCGGTCAATTATTAAAGGCTTTTCGGCTTCACTGCTTAATCCAGCGAGGTCGATTTGGTCTTGTCTGGTGAGTGTTTCTTGAGATTCGGTATGGATGTTAGTCATTTTTATTAAGCTTCAAATTCTTCAAGGTTAATAATTTCTAATCCGTAGGCTCTAATGCTTTCAATAAGTTGCTGTAGGCTGTTGGCTTCTTCGACTACAGGTTTAGCAGGGATTGCAGCTGCCTTAATGGTGATGTTCTTGTTAAAGGTGACGGTTTTGGTTTCGCTGTTAGTCGCCGAGTCAAACAAAATCCAATCGGCTACGACATTAATTGCCCAGGTGTCTCCGTTTAGAGGCATAGGATCAGAAACGTAGCGAACTTTAGCCGATGATTTGAGTTGGTTATCTTGAGCAAATATTGACGAAGGAATAAGCTGACTAAACTCAGTTAGAAAAGCTTTTTGCAGCCGAGTATCCATCATTTGTGCCGCAGCATAGGAGTTAGCAGGGATGGTTAGGTTTCCATTGACCTTGACGGCTGTTTCTCCTCCTGACCAACCAAGCATCAGAGTGTACCATTTTTTAGTGAATTCAGTAATAGATTCAGGTGTGCGATATTTCCCTGGCTTGAGCTCGGCGAAGATGGCATCACCGTTGCTCATTTGTACGGTGGTAATTCTGCTGTTGGCTAACTTGCGATAACTGCTAGCTGTACTACAGGAGGAAAACGCTAGGGTAATGAAAGCCACGGCTAAGGATAGCTGTGTCAAGACAATTTTTTCCTTTCCTGCTGGAGCGATTTGATTGGATCGAGGCTGGGCTGATTTAAACATGGAATTTAGTTTTTTATAAAATATTTAATAGAGTTACAAGACTAAAAGAACGGCTTTACTTACTACTTCCGTACCAAAGCTGATGGTTTTATCCACACCGCTGTTAATCGACTGGTATAGAGCTGTGCCACCACCTTTGCTCATGGCATAAGCCAGACCTGGACCGAAGAATGCTGCCAAAACCAGGAAGGTAATATCGCTAAATAGCTGGGCGTTACTTAATACAATGGCTGTAGCCGCTAGACCGATAATGATGGTGTAGCAAACTTGAATAGCAGCGATCGCTGCAAACCAGGTGAGCCAGATAGAGATGCAGCGTTGTCCCGTAGGAATGAGAGTTAGAATTACAGCTATGGGTGCTAGAAGCGAATGCAGTAGTAGGGCAATCTCAATAATCATGTTAAAAGCAAGCTGTACGGCAATCAGCAGTGCATGAACCAGGGTAGTTAAGACAATTTTTTGTGGTGCTAAGATAATTTGCCCCACCGCAGCGATGTTGAGGATTGCTCCTTTGATTTTGTCTTTATAGTTTTCTAAAACTGCCAAAGGACCACTATTTTGAGCTTCAGCTTCTTCGACAATGCGATCGATTTCAGGAATTGTATTGTTTAAGCAATCAGAATATTCAGTACCGTTAAAGCTATTACACTGATTTATTAGCGAGTCGATCTGTTCTCTAGCTGCATTAGTTAGTTGAATATCCTGGAGGGCATTTTGAATATTAGTTGAGGCAATTTGGGTAGTACTCATGGCTTTAACAAATTCGCGATCGATAGTTCTTAACGCACCTATACCCTGAGAAATTAAAAAGCCGTTGTTACCAATCATCAAAGCGACGATGGTTGGCCAGACAATGAGCAAAACCAGTCCGTGCCAATCTCTCTTTTGAACTACTTCCGATCCTTGTTTGAGAGCCAAATAAATCAAGATTAGTAGGGCAATATCGGCAGCAAAGCGCATAATTGCCACCCAAATAGGTGAGCTAGTATTGAGGATTACTTGTTGCCAGACATTTTCAAAACCCTGAAAGATTAGTTCTCCCGTGCTGAGTGCTTCTTTGAGAACTAGCAAACTTTCAAAGTCGGCAAAAGAATCCATTGCTAGATATGAATTGTAGATAAACAAGCTCATAGTTCTTTCTCGCTTTACTCTGTGGGGTTACCTGGCAATCTAATCAGTCCCCACTGTCGAACAGTAAGGTTGGTAGTACCAATATCTTCTCTACGCTTGGCAGCATTAATTCCTGCCAATTCTTCTGCTTGCTGGGCGTTAAGCATATTACTAATGGCGCGGTCTACCTGTGCCTGTTGATTTTGCTGGACGATAATTCCCTGTCTGGTAGCAGAGATAGCTTCTTGTTGGGAAAGATTTTGGAGAATTTGCTGGGTGACATCCCGACTCTGGGAATCTTCACCTAAATCAACGCTTTCATCGACACTTCTTTGAACTCGTACCGCAGTCTGTTTCAAATTGGTTTGAGCCGATTCATTCAGGGTAGTCGAGCTGACGGTTTTAACTAAAACTTCTCGCACGACAGCATCGGTTTCTGATTCTGAGATCGCATAATTATCTGGAGTGCCTTCTAAAGTTTCACTTTGCTGTCTGCTGGGTAAATCGGCTTCCCCTTCTTCTAATTCACTGTTAAAAACAATGTCAACGATTTTGCCTATATCGGGAATTTTAGTGCTGACAAAATCATCTACAGTATCTTCTAATCCACCTAAAAATCCTTGAATGCTATCGGGAAGGTGGTCGAATATACTGTCAATTATATTATCCACCGTGCGATCGAGTTCTTCATCAATTCTGTCGCGGATCGCGTTGTCGTCATTGGATTGTATATCGGCATTTTCAATAATCTCGCTATAGTCGATTATTTCTGCACTGTTGCTGCTAGATTCAGTAGGTTGGACTAGCTCGATCTCATCAGCGATCGCACTTGGTTGTTGGCAAAAGGTCAATCCCATAACCAAAAATAACCAAGCATGAATGGCAAATGTAATTCTAAAATTGGTTAAATTCATAAGTTTGGATAGTCAAATTAGGGTTTAGGGTGTGGGGTGTGGGGTGTCGGGATTCATAATTAAATAATTAGAAAGTGTGGCAACTATGTAGCTGGAAATTTTTTAGATTGCAATCTTATCTCGTTGATTAGCTTTTTTTTCACTACACCCTATCCCCGACACCCCACACCCTGCGCGTAGCGGATTGACATACTGTTCGGAAAAATCTCTCAAGCCCAACATCTGCCCGCGCAGATTATCGGGATAGTTTGCCATTACTCTATCCCTTGCCTCAAGTTCGCTAGGACTATTGGCAACAGCAGCTAGAGTCATGGCAGAAGGATAATACTCTGCTTGCCAGAAGCGGTTATCTTTTTCAATCAGCCATTTGGAACAGAGTCGCGTTTTATCTGGTAAAAATAGCTCGGTAGAATTTTGATTGATGAGTGAAGGATTGTAACCGAGATGATGGGTTAGAGATTTAGCACCGCTTGAGGTAATCCTGCCGATTATTCGATAGTTGATATTTTGCAGAATTTGATCCCTAGCACTACAATTTTGGATGGCATCGAGGTCTTGAGAGATGAGAATAATCGAGATTCCGCTTTTACGTCCAACAGCACACCAGTTACCAAAACCATTGGCAAATCCTTGTTTTTTAAACAGCACCGATACCTCATCTCCCACAATCAAACTGCGGGGATATGCCAGGGCATTACGCAAACAAGCAGCTTGAGTAGTTAGGGCAATGATGTTTTGTTCGGCTTCGCTGTCGAGTCCAGAGAGGGCAAAAAACTTGATTTTGGGGTTGGGAGAAAAGGAACTGGGTCTGCCAATCGCTTTACCTAAAGGAGATTCTAACAGTGCCGATACCTGTACCTGAATTTGATTGATGGCAGCCTGGTCGATGGCTTCAAAACTGGGTAGGTTTAGCTGTTCTCTGGTACAGAACTTGAGCCAGTCTTGGAGGACGGGCATCTCCTGCCAGGCGGAAGATTTCCATCCTTTTTCAAATGCCAAATTATAGCGTTCGATAATTTCGGGGTCGTTGAGGAAGATATTCAGAGTTTTAGCCGCGATCGCTTCTACCCTTTGTGCTAGCCTGGGGTCATTAACCTTGCCCATAGCAATTTCGACAATGGCAGTACGTACCGAATCGAGCCACTGATTCATCCGTTCCGATCGCTGTTCGCCGTTAAAGCGTCTCAGGTCGGGAAGTTCTACCAGATTATTAGAGTGATGGCGCAGGTCGTGATAAGCTCCCTCATCCCCTAAAAGCTCGATCGCCGTTTTAAAACTGTTACCCTGTCCAGAGGAGATATCCATGCCAATGACGGGAATCCCCGCTCGCAGATGGTCGAGCATAAACTGCCATGCCAGAACGGTTTTACCCGAACCAGAAGTACCCAGAATTAGAGCGCGACTGGTTTGTTGGTGGCAGAGATCGATGTATATGGGTTTGCCACCTTTCCCAATTAGTTCCACTCCCTGACGGTCTAAATCTCTGGTCATGGTGAGGGGAAAGAAACGCCAGACGGTATGATTACTAAAAACGTGCCGACGATCTTCTAGGGCAGAATTGTTTTGCAGTAAGCGGTTGATGTTAATCGGCAGACTGTCCGACCACAGCGACCAGGCAATATTGCGCTCGCGCTTAACTTTTGCAGTGCCAAAACTGCGACTGAGTTTGAGACAGGCTAAATCTAATTCTTTGGGGTTGGAGCGATAGACGAAGAAGGTAACGGCAGTGTGAAAGGATCTGGCTCCCTTACGCAGTTGTTTTTGAGCTTCAAAACTCTCTTCTGCTTTAATTTCTGCTCCCACATCCCTACCCTGTCCTTTGAGTACGGCGTGCTTTTGAGCCGAACGAGACTGTTTGGCAATTTTAGCCAGACTATCTTCAATCAGGCGATCGTTTGCCAGACTAATTTCTACTACTGCTTCGCTGTCTCTGACGTAATCTTGAGAAAGAACCTCGAAGATCCACCGTAACTGTTCTCGCTGAGACATAGCAGTTTTTGGTCGCTCGGTTAAGGTCAGCACCGCACATTTTTGCTGTCTGCCTGGCAACCAAACCGTATCTTGGCTGCTGCGGTGTTCTGGACAGGCGGGTTCTTCGATCCCCTCGGTCAAGACAGTTACGATATGGCGATCGTTGTTTACCGACTCATCCAAGACAAAACCCCGTTCTGTTTCCTTGAGAGAAAATAATTGTGGTTTTGGTGGCACGGTTGTTGTGGGGTCATGAAACTTGTACCACAGCCAATACCACAGTTCGTCACTTGATAAAGTTTGGGCAGCTAAACCTAGCTTATTGTTGAGTATAGTTTCCCAATTAACGAACCCCTGATTAAAAGCCTGTAGAAACAACTGTTGGTAGAATCGTTCCTGGTAGACGCGAGCGTTACCAGAAAACCAAGTTAGTGCTTGTTTGAATTTAGTAGTGACTAATTTAATCGACCGACTGGTCAGGTCGCTAGCGGTCGCTCCTGCATTTTCATCGTAAGTCCAGGTACAAAATAGCGTGCTGTTCCACCACTGCCTAATTCCTTCATCGTGTAGTTCTCTGACTCGCTTTTGTTCGTTACGGGTCAGAATTGCCACTGGTAGTAAATCGCACTCATCAGCGATCGCACTTAACTCTTGCTGACGGGTCAGATCGTTGCCGAATTTTTGGGTGTGAATGGTCAATCGTTCTCCTGGCAAGACTTCTTTCAACCCTTCTTCTAATGCGATCGCATAATTACTCACCTCAGTGCGTTCGAGGTTATGGTGATAGCCAGGAGTTTTGAAGGGGAAGACAATCTGGAAAGTACTACCGCGATTGAGGAGGAGTCCAGATACCTGGTAGCCATCTTTCTCAATGGAGATGAGGCAAACTAAATCTTGAAAATTCTGAAAGGGCATAAACCTATACTGTTGACCTTTTTGATTGCTTTTAGTTAAAGGTTTGAGACGAGCGGTGAGGGTGTTGTCGGGAACTTGCTTTCTCAAACTAGCAGGGCGGTTTTTAATCAGGGGGGAAATGTAAGGTAAATTAGCCGAGTACCAATCTTTGCCTGGGGGAAACACAAAGCGATCGATAAATTGGTGGGGATGCTTCCCTGTGAGTATCCACCAGCCAATACAAAACCACAGCGATACCGTACCAAAAGCTGCCAATCCGAAATCGAAGAAGCCCATAGTGAGGACGTAACTGATAATAATTAACACCGACCAAGGAATCAGTTGATTGGCAGGAATAAATAGGATGGTCGGTTGTTCCCCCAGAAGTTGATTGATGCTAATCAAATCTTTATCTGGATCTTTGAGCATAGTGAAGTTGAGATGTAGTAACAATACCTTCGCCAAATGAGGAGTCAAATTTTGGTGTGAAGTCAAGGGGGCTTTTGTAGGAAACTAGGTTTACTCCTAAACGAAGTTCCGCAAAGCCCATGCCAGAAATTTTAACACTCCTAAGCTGCCTAACCTTTGAACTCAACAACACCAGCCTCAAGCATCTCGGTTGCATCATTCAAGCGATGTTAGCGATGAGTGGTCGGGTAACAATGCTGGGGATATCGCGCTGGGCGGGAAAAGGAGGGAGTTATCGAACTATTCAGCGATTTTTCTACAGTCCCAAGAACTGGCCGACGCTCATGTGGGTGTTCAAAAGCACCCATTGCTTTTGCCCCCAAGAAAAGTACGCTATTGCCGGGGATGAAGTGATTACGACCAAATCGGGGGACCAGACCTATGGGGTGGATTGGTTCTTTTCGAGTTTGACGAGTCGCCCCGTGAAAGGATTGGCGTTCTTTGCCTTATCGCTGGTGGGTAAGCGAGCAAAGACAATCCTATCCCTTGCGCATCGAACAGGTGCTGCGGGCTGCTCCAGAGGTCAAAGCTACCCCAGAAGGTTCGGTCTCTAAGGTCAAACGCAAGCGAGGTCGTCCCAAAGGATCAAAGAACAAGGATAAAACAAGGGGTGAATCTCTCTCGTGAACTGCTGCATATCAGAGGAATGCTGTCGGCTTTGCTTCACACAATCGGCGAGACAATCCCTCTGGAATATTTGCTGCTGGATGGGAAGTTTGGTCACAATAATGCGGTGCAAATGACCCGTCAGTTGGGGTTACATTTGGTGAGCAAGTTGCGTTATGACAGTGCTTTATTCTTGCCCTATGAAGGCACAAACTCTCGACGCAAGTACGGCGATAAACTCAACCCCCGTCAGCTACCCCAGCAATTTCTCTGCCACAGCACCATTGAAGGAGATTGGCGCATAGATATCTATCAGATGCAAGTGCTCCATAAAGAGTTTGCCCAACCACTCAATGTTGTCATTCTACTCAAAACTCACCTTAAAACCCAACAACAAGGGCATGTCATCTTATTCTCCAGTGACTTACACCTCCCTTCCGATCGGCTGATTGAACTGTATACTCTGCGCTTTCAAATTGAATTCAATTTCCGCGATGCGAAGCAGTTTTGGGGACTCGAAGATTTTATGAATATCTCCCAAACTGCCGTGACCAATGCGATGAATCTAGCTTTCTTTATGGTTAACCTCTCTCATCGGTTGTTACGAGACTTTCGCCGAGACAAACACCCACACTTCAGTATTCTGGACTTGAAAGCTTGCTATAGGGCCTTCAAATATGTCGACGAGGTCATTAAATTACTTCCGCAAAAGCTGGAGCCAATTTTAAGATCTCGCATTTTGACTCAGGTTGCTAACCTCGGAGCAATTCATCCGGCTTCTGTTGAGGATATTTCAATCTAACGGAGCGAAAATACCTTAGAGTACCTTAAAGGTTAATCCCCCCTTCTCAAAATTGCTTGACTAGGGTCGCGTTCTATGGTCTCTTTTTGGCGAAGGTATTGTAAAGGTTTAAAACCTATTTTCCCAAAAATGAGAATTGCTGCCCAAGGGTAAGTTCTCTGGCATTAACATTAGACAGAATAGCAATTTCAGTATTATCATCTTCAGCTATTAAGAAGGTATCTTTTTTCTGTCTTCCTATACCTTGAGTGACCTTTAAATCAGCAAAACTTAGACCTCCTGATAGCTGAATTAAATCTTGACCTACTTTAAAGTCTCGGATAATATCCACTCCACCATCTTTGGCTAGAATAAATAAATCGCTTCCAGAACCACCAACAAGCAAGTCATTACCCAACTCACCCGCTAAGACATCATTACCTTTACCTCCTTTTAAGGTATCATTTCCGTCACTGCCAAAGAGCATATCGTCATTACGTCCACCGTAAAGTCGATCTCCTCCAGCACCACCATAAAGAAAATCAATATTGGAATCGCCAAAAATCACATCCCCTTTGTTGTTCGCAGTAAAACTTTGAATCTCGTAATCTAGGTTTCTGATTAGGGATTTATCAGTTTTCAGTGATTGTTGATTCCAATCAAGGCTAGTTAATAGTGGTGAAGAAGTACCTGAATTGAGACTAGCTGTTAAGGTAATAGATTCAGTAGAGGATGTCATAGCTAGAGAAGTGTGACTATTGCCTCCTCCAGAAGCCATTGCCAAAGAATTACCATAAAAAGCATTATAGTTACTGTCTGCATAAGCCAGTAAATCTTGTCCTACTTCAGTAGTACGCCAGTCGCGATCGCTACTAATTCTTTCATCGAAAGAAGGGGCATTGGCATTTGCTCCCAGCATTTGAAAAACAACATCGTTATAGTCACTGTCGGAGCTACCCCAGTCAACACGGAGGTCTTCAAAATAGTAAGTACCATTAGGAGCTATGCTCACCATTTGACCATCAGCTACACTCCCTGGATTAGCTTCGGGAATAGAAAAGAGAGGGAGCTTACCCCATTGCCATATATTACCTGGGTTGTTGGCAATTTCTTCCACAGTTGTATGCTGAATTAACATCACTGCAAATTCATCACCCCCATTCATGGTGAAGGTTTTTTGACCTAGATATTCATGAGTATTAAAGTCATTCTCCCAAGGTAAAGGACTGTCAAAAAGTGCGCCTTCGGTGCGATCGCTTAATAACACATAGCCTTGCTCCGTATTAGTTAAAGCACGGGTTGCTGCTTCTTGAATAAATTCTTGAGAGCCAGGGGTATAGGCTTCCATTCCATCGAGAGAGAAAACTGCTAGTTCTCCTTGAAACCAGCCACCATCAAATAAATAATCGAATTGAACTAGACCAGAATCTTCGACAGTAAACGTGCCATTAGTATAAAGAGGTTGATTGCTATTATCTCCATAGCCCTCTAACTGTTCTAAGTCTTCAACTCTTTGGTTGTCGTTAAAAATCAGTTGTCCTAATTCGGTCAGGATGTCGGTATTACTACCTTCAAAGTGTTCTGCGTGTCCGCCTTCTCCTGTAGTGAAGTCATTAAGATCATCGGCTTTAGCAGCCCAAGCAATACGCCCAATTTCGCGCTCTTGGACAGCTTGCATCATAGCTTGAGTCGCAGCTAGAGTATTTTGCCCATTATTTACCGAACCATATTCCCCTACCATAATGGGAATACCGTTAGCCTCTAAAGTATCGAAATAAGCTCCAATATCTTGATTAGTCCATTGGTCATAGACATGGACAGAAAACATAATGTTTTCATTGCCACTCATAATTTCTTGAGCATGATTAGCAATGGTTTGAGTGTGATAATCTTGTCCCCAAGCTTCCCCATCGACAATAATCAGATTATCGGCTCCTTCGGCACGAATAATGTCGATTAATTCACGATGGTATTGCACCCATTGTTCGGAGTTTGCTGTAGCGTTACCAGGTTCATTGTGGAGGTTGAACCAAACATTAGGATTATCCTTAAACTGCTGTGCCATATCGCGCCAGTAGTCTTTGAGAACCTCAAAGTTGGCTCCTTTATAATAACCACCACTAATGTCATGAGCATCAAAGATAACGACCGTACCTTGGCTTGTAAAACTATCTACGATTTGATGATTAGTTGCGTAAGCATCGGCTGAGGGATGAGGTTGATTATAGCTACCTAGCAAATAATTAGGAACTCGAATTGTATTGAATCCCCAAGTGTTGATATAGGAATCAACATTGTTAATTCCTTCCCAAGCGAACATATTTGTTCCTTTGATAATAAATTCTTTGCCGTTGGGGTCATAGATTTTATTCCCAATAATTTGAAAATTATTCATTATTCATTGATCTCCTGACTTGAATTTTTGAGAATTTAGTACCCAATAGGCAGCGACCCTAGCCTAACCTCCCTAGAAAGCCAAATTCTTAATTATTACACTACGACAATGCTAAAGTACTATGGAGTATCACAAGAGTGATCGCGATCACTCTTGACCAATCCTTTACAAGATATTTAATTTGGCAATGGGAGAAAAAAACAAAAAGTGGCGATAGTACGGTATGGTTGCCTCTGCTTATATGCCCTAAAAAGGTAAAAGGAGTAAAAATTGATTTTAACTCAGACCCCCAAATAAACTAAAGTAAGAGATTGCTATGCTTTATTACTCATACTCTCCTGATGTCTGCTGTAACTACCAAACCCGTCAAACTCAACTTTCCCCTCACTGCCGTAGTGGGACAAGAACCTATTAAACTCGCCCTCTTACTTGCTGCTATTGATCCTCAATTGGGAGGAGTTGCGATCGCTGGTCGTCGAGGAACGGCTAAATCCGTAATGGCAAGGGGAATCCATGATTTGTTACCCCCCATAGAAATTATTAAAGATTCCCTCTATAATTGCGACCCAACAAAACCAGGAGAATGGGATGATGACACAGTAGCTAAGTATGGCAGAACTAAATTAGAAGATATCCCCACACAGATTATTCGTTCTCCCTTTGTTCAGATACCTTTAGGAGTCACAGAAGATAGATTATTGGGTTCGGTGGATGTAGAAGAGTCAGTAAAGCGAGGCGAACCAGTATTCCAACCAGGGTTATTAGCTCAAGCCCATCGTGGAGTACTATATATTGACGAGATTAATCTCTTAGATGATCAGATAGCTAATCAGTTACTTACTGTTTTAACTGAAGGGCGTAATATTATCGAACGGGAAGGGATCAGTTTCCAACATCCTTGTAAACCCATTCTCATTGCTACTTATAACCCTGAAGAAGGAGTATTGCGAGAACATCTTTTAGACCGAATTGCGATCGCATTATCCGCCGACGGGATACTATCATTAGAGCAGAGAATTGAAGCAGTTAATCAGGCAATAGAATATAGTAATTCTCCTCAAGACTTTATTAAACAGTACGAGGAGGAAATAGAAAGCGTTAAAACCGATATCATCTTGGCTAGGGAATGGTTAAAGGAAGTTAAAATTACCCATGATCAAGTTCTCTATCTGGTACAAGAAGCAGTCAGAGGGGGAGTTGAAGGACATCGCGCCGAACTATTTGCAGTTAGAGTAGCTAAAGCAGCAGCAGCATTAGAAGGGCGTAACAATGTCACCGCCGATGATTTACGTAAAGCAGTGGAATTAGTAATTATTCCTCGCGCCACTACTATCGAAGCACCACCCGAAAACGCACCACCCCCACCACCCCCACCCCAACAACAACCTCAAGACGAGTCTGAACCAGATCAAGATGAACCAGAGGAGAAAGAGGAAGAAGATACAGAACAAGAACCACCTGCAATTCCTGATGAGTTTATCTTTGACATTGAAGGAGTAGTACTCGATCCTAGTGTCCTAACTTTTGCTCAAACTATGCAGCGTCAGGGTAAGTCTGGGGCGCGTAATCTTATTTTCTCGGAAGATCGAGGACGCTATATCAAATCCATGATACCTAAGGGGAAAGTCAAACGCATTGCGGTAGATGCGACTCTCCGTAGTGCAGCACCCTATCAGAAAGCGAGAAGGGAACGTCACCCAGATCGGAAAGTAATTGTGGAACAAAGTGATCTTCGTTCTAAACGCATGGCGCGAAAAGCTGGTTCTCTAATTGTTTTCGTGGTAGATGCTTCCGGTTCGATGGCATTAAATAGAATGCAGTCTGCTAAAGGTGCGGTGATGCGACTCCTCACAGAAGCTTATGAAAACCGCGATCAAATCTCCTTAATACCTTTCCGTGGGGAAAGAGCCGAGGTGTTATTACCTCCCACTCGTTCTATTACTATGGCACGGGGACGTTTAGAAACTCTACCCTGTGGTGGTGGTTCTCCCCTATCCCACGGTTTAACTCAAGCAGTAAATGTGGGTGTCAATGCTCAAATGTCTGGGGATATCGGGCAGGTGGTAATTGTAGCTATTACCGACGGTAGGGGGAACATTCCCTTATCTCGTTCTCTCGGTGAACCGCCAGAAGAAGGGGAAAAACCAAATATCAAAGAAGAATTGCTAGATATTGCCGGTAAAATTCGCGCTTTGGGTATGAAACTGTTGTTAATTGATACTGAAAGCCGTTTTGTTTCTACTGGCTTCGGGAAGGAACTAGCTAAACAAGCTGGTGGGACATACTATCATCTACCTAAAGCTAATGATAGGGCGATCGCTGATATGGCAAGAGGGGCAATTTCTAATCTTTAATTATTGTAGGGTGGGCTTTGCCTACTCTTATTTTTTCTCACGCAGAGACGCAAAGGCGCAAAGGGATTAATTGGTGTGTTTTTAAGTTTAATTTGTCAGGAAAAAAGAGATTATAGCGTTTCTCAGACTCATGAGGTACAGTAACAGCAATGAGTAAACCAGTTGCGAATATCTTGTTGAGGGTCACTCAACATAGCATCAAAAATCCCATCAATTAAATCTTTATAGGTTCTTGCTTTAAGAAGCGACTACGGTCGGGCACTCCGTAAAGATGCGAAATTTGAGGGGCTGTCTTTTGAGGTCTCCTCAAAAGCTTGTACGCCCCGTCGCGTCTCTCCTAACTCCGCGCCTCACATTATAATCTGTAATTTAGTCGATGCTTAACTCTTTTTATCTCTAGTCAATCTAACCAAAACATAGCCTACAGATAGACAAAGAGTCGCAATCCCTAGAGCCATCAAGTCTTCATTGGATTTTTTATCTAAGTCAAAAATAATAATTTTTCGCGATACAGCGATTAAGGAAGTTACTAAGACTAACTCTAGTTGAACTACGTGTCTTTTTAGGTAGGCGGTAATATTTTCTAGTAATTCTAAAGCAATTAGTATATTAAGAAATAAGCCAAAAATCTCAAGTAATTTTTTCCTGAACAATCCTACTGGTTCTTGATGAAAAATATCTTTGTACAATAACAAAATTAAATCTACTAGAGCTAATAAAATAACTATTAGCAGTGCTAGAGATAAAATTTTAGCAACTGTATTTTCTACCAAATGTATTAAATTAAGAAAATTCTCGTCTTTGTTAAGTTGTCTGATTTTTTTGAGAGGGTTTTGCATAACACCTGAATAATAGACAAACAAATTATCAATCCTGCAACATTGTCTTAGAAGCTAAACGAGTTTTTTTCTTTTCTTCTTGAGAAAGTTCTGCTCCTTTTTGTAGTTTCGTGGCACTATTTTGTAATACTGTTGCTCCTGATTTATCCCCTAGCCGTAAAGCAGTATTGGCTGCGTTTTGTAACATCGCTACTGCTCCTTGGCGATCGCCTTGTAAGAGTTTGACTTCAGCAATTTTAGTTTGACGATATTTAGCTAAAGTTAAGATTGATTTTTGGACTTGTTCGTTAACCTGGGATTGATAGTTAGTTTGAGCTTCTACATAGACATGAATGGGAAGGGAATTTAAATTGTTTTTACCTAGGGCAGGATCATCATAGGTAACTTGTATTGTGGCAATAGAATGTTGCTCTGGGGGTAATTGATTAATATAGAGATTGACTAAAATAACTTTTTCAGGATTAGTCATTAAATCCCCTAAAGGTAACCCAATGAAGTTTCCTTCTGGCGTTACAGGTAATTCTACCGTTTCCGGAAAAACTTGAGCAATGGGTTTAAATTCTGCTAATCTGACCCCAGGCATTAATTCAATGTTAAGGCGACCATTAGTTAAACCAACAGATTGCAGACGGACAAACAGTTTTTTAAATTCTTGAATTGCTGTTTCTGGCTTGTCAATATAAGCTAGAGTGCCTTTGGCAGAATCGGCAATAGTTTCTAAGACATCTTGATTCCAATTTTCTCCAAAACCCAAAGTATTAATGGTAATGCTAGACTCTGAGGCTAACTTTGCTAGTTTAAGACACCGTTGATTATTACCATGTTCGTTTTCCCCATCCGTCAGTAGAAAAATCTGAGAAACAGTATTCCGTCTTCCCCTCGCTACTTCCTTAATGCCTAATTTCATTCCTTCGTCAAGAGCAGTACCCCCATCAGCAACTAAATTATGGATTTTTTCCTCAATTTCACTAATATTTTGGACTAATTGATTGTGTATTATGGTAGTTGCTTGATGATTAAACACCACTAGAGAGATATGGTCCCCTGGATGTAATTCCTTAATAATGGCAATAGCTGCTTGTTTGACTGTTTCTAGAGGTTTACCAGCCATTGAGCCACTAATATCTAGCACTAAACACAGATTTAAAGTCAAATCTCGTTCTTGTTCTGTTTTTACTGCGGATATAGCTAAAGCGAGTTGACGTTGACTACTTCTGGCTTGAGCATCTATATTGCGATCGCTTAAAGTGGGGATTATTTGAACTTTCATTGGGGATAGAGGAAATGATTAACGCTGAATGCTGAGATTAAATCTATCAGCATTCAGCTATTAACAAGTGAACTATTAACAAATAAAATAGTAAAAATCTATTCTATGTCGATAGTAGTGGGTGCAGAGCCATCGCTTTTGGGAGTACTAGAGCCTTGACGATAGTCTGCGTACAGGCGATCGCGCCAAGTAAAAAATGGCTCAAATGCAGTATTATCAGCTAATCCAGGAATTCCTTTTCCTTTGAGTTGTTCGGGAATATCCAGATAAGAACCTTCAGGGAATTTTAGGAGAATACTTAATCCTGCTACAGCTAAATCTGCCAAAGTCAGAGTATCCCCTACTAGATAGGGTTGGTTTTCTAAGATGAGGGTTAAAGCTTCTAAATCTTGCTTGAGTCCTTTTTTTGCTTCTTTGACCGCATCCCCACCAAAACCGACACCCGTTCCTAGAACATCTAATAGTTCTCCAGGGATTGCACCTACTAGGTTTTTCACCAAATTAGGAGTTTCTCTAGGTAATACGGAAGTACGAAAACTTTGATTTTGATTCAGTGCGCCAATAAAAGCTTTACGCCCTTTAATTCCAATAGATTCATCAGCCCATTCTTCCATTAGTAAACATTGTCCTCTGGCGATGGGGTCTTCTGGTAAGAGGGGTTTCTCTGGATACTTGCGCTCTAGATA
>JASJEK010000334.1 GCA_030064915.1 Xenococcaceae cyanobacterium MO_234.B1 | reverse complement strand
CGATGTTAATGGTTTAGAGTTTATTAAACAGTTACAAGAGCAGGGGGATAATTTACCGCCGATTATCATGTTAACTGGGCAAGAAAATGACGCAATTGTGACAAAGGCAATGAAAAGCATAATTCATGATTATCTAGTGCATCTGGGCGCAAATAACTAATCAGTTAAAGAGAGAAGATTAATTAGGAACGAGGATTTAATAAGATGTCAAAGTGGGGGAACGAAAAAAGGTGTGGGAGAGAAGACTATGTTAGCGAATTTTTTACGATAACATAACCCACTTTTTCTAAGGTAGTTAGATCGAGAATGACTTGGAGAGTAGGTTTTCGACCTCTTGGTCTTTGAGAGAGAATCAGCTAAAGCCATAGATGAACTAAACGACAGTTGGTCAGATTTGTATAAGCTTAGACGCAGCTAACTAGCTTATAATTGAGCGAAGAAAATAAAAGAGAAATCTGGAAATGCCAACTAAGAATTTTCTTTCCCCAGAAGAACAAGAATACTTACAACAGGCTTTGAGAAAAGAAAATAGACCAGAAGTGAGAGAAAGAATCTTAATATTTCTCTTAGAAAATGATGGCAAAAATTATCAAGAAATAGCACAGTTTTTAGGCTGTTCTCCCAAAACGGTAGCCCCGCAGCGCAGTACATGGTAGTCCCAATAATTTAGAGACGTTACAAGATAAAAGAGTCAAGGGTAATAATAAAAAAGCCACGGATGAATATATAAATTTATTGTTAGAAACAGTAGACAAGAATCCGACAAATTTGGGTTATGAATTTGGTCGATGGACAGGAAAAAGATTAGCGGAACATCTAGAAAAAGAAACAGGAATCAAATTAAGTAAATCCCAAATAGTAAGAATACTAAAAAGAAAAAAGTGCTACTATCAGTAGCCATTGGAAAAATTCGTTCAGCAGCTTGTAATTTATAATACCAGTAGATTTTCTGATTTTGTTTGGTTTGATAACGAATGATATGACAATTAGAGGGCGCCACTTCTCCTTCCCGTTCAATTTTCTGAATTTTTTGCTTTAATTTACGGATGGTAGCTTTAATTTGTTTGGCTCTAGGTTGAGCTTCTTGACTAGTTTTTAAGGACTTCTGTATAGACATTGGCAGCTTCAATTCAAAACTTTTGGGGAGATATATTTGCGTATATTCTACGCTAATATATTGACCGGAGTACTAAGCCGATGAAAAATCAAGAAAGCTGTCTAGATGTCAAGAAATTTCTGGAGTGGAGAGTCCAACTCTATAATGCTCTTGATTCCCGACGTGAAACCGTAATTGAATTACTAGATGCCCTCTCATCGAATCAACAAGCAGCAACGGATTGTAGAATTGTCTCTTAATCCTTTATTTCGACGAGATTATAACAGTTTATATAAAGGAATTCAAGAGTTTTTACCTCATCAAACAGATGACAAGTACTCAGAACAAGTTAATTGTTTATTAGATGCCGTTTCTCAAACTATTCCTCGGACTAAATCCCGCTCTTTTAACTTATTAGGAATTGATACAACTCCTTATCCCAGACCCTATTCGGCTACACTAGCTGACAAAACTTTTATCCATTACCCGAATCCGATCAAGGGAAATAAACCCATTAGTATTGGACACACCCCCAACAGTTGTATCGGCTCTCCCACACCGCAGTGAAAGGGGAAATGTTGCTTGGGCAATTCCCTTATCAGGAGAGCGAATTCCCGCAGCAGATAAATTTGCTGATATTGGCAACAAACAGCTTAAAAAAATATTTAAGATTCCTTCATTTTCGGGAGAATACTTATCAGTTTTAGTCGCCGATAGTCTCTATAGGAGCGCGAGAATTTATTGGGGAACAAGTTAAACAAAAAAACTTAGTTACTATTACACGAGGAACGAAGTAATCGGGTCTTTTACCGCCAATTTATTTCGGAAACGACTGACCCAAAAACCTCGGGACATCCTCGTTGGTATGGAGATAAATTTGACCTCAAAGATGAGAACACTTGGCATGAACCAGATGAAGTTAGTCAATTCACCTTTACTACTAAAAAAGGTCGTCACCTGACAGTCACAATTTCGGGTTGGAAGCAGATATTAATGAGAGGAACTAAAAACTATAAAATGAACCGTCATCCTTTTACTTTACTACAAATTACTGTCAGAGATGAAATCGGTAATGCGGTTTGGAAGCCTATGTGGCTAATCGTCATTGGTTCTCGTCGATTTGGAGTTAAGTCTAATTGATTCTTATGAGTCTTATCGGCAACGTTATGACATGGAGCATCTTTTCCGATTTGGTAAACAAAAATTGTTGATGACGGCTTATTCAACTCCCGATGTCAAACACGAAGAAAATTGGTTTAAATTAACACATGCCCGCTTATGTTAATTTATGGGCGGCGAGGAATTTAGCTGTTGTTTTACCACGCCCTTGGGAAAATTATCTGACTCAAAATGAATCGGTGAAACTTAGTCCCAGCTTGGTTCAAAGAGACTTTTCTCGAATAATTTCTACTTTGGGGACATCGGCTAAATCTCCCAAACGCCGAGGTTATTCTTCGGGACGGATTAAAGGTGATAAAAAAGTCCCAAGAACTCGTCATCAAGTTATCAAAAAAGCGCACCGCCCGCGCCGAGGTTTCCTCGGCGTAAGGACGGAGCAAGAAACGAAAAAAGTTGCCAAAGAAAAGCTAAAAGCCTCTTAGTTTTTCTCAAAAGAATCCCAATATTAAGCATTTCTCGGCTATTTTCTCGGCTGAGATAGGGGAGATATTGTTTCCACTTTTTATTTGCGTAAACTTTACGCTAAAGATATTTTTTTTGTCCAAAGTCCAATGCTTAGGAAGGAGCAAAAAATTAAAATACCAGCCTTCATCAGTCAGCAGTAAGAGCCTAACAGTTAAATGAAGAGCGTTAAAAGGCTGGTATTTTAATAAAGCGCAAGTCCCTTAGAGTTTTTCGATTTTACTGATTCACAATGCTCTCTGACTTAACTCAAAATTGAACGGACAAAATCAATTTTGAACTCAAAATCTTTTGCAACACGATATACAACATACGCACTTTTTGGCAGTTTTTTTACTCAGTACAGAAATACCATGACTAGGCTATAGCTGGACTATACCTCAGATATAGCTATCTCTCAGGTATAGTAGGGAGACCACGATTTGCTGTATTATTTTTCCAGTATAGATTTCAGCCCTTTTTATCTCGGGGAGGGCAGCAGGTTTTTTGGCACCACACCACTCGCCACAAAAAGGTTCTGCACGAGCCTCATAATAACCTTTTTATTTAAGCTTATGTATGATGATTGTTTTTTTAAAATTACACAATTTGTAGTCTTTCTGTAACTATCCTGTCTCTAATTGGGCTACCTTGTCTTCATTCGTAATCATTCATACTTATTTTTTATTTCTCTTAAATTGCAAACATACTACTTGTTGAGCAACTCAAGAAGTCATCTCTGATTACATTAACTGGCAAGGTGATAATCAAACTACTTCCTCCTGCCGGATGACAGCGAGAGTGACCACAGGAGCGACAAGATTGGGGACAACCCAAAAATCCTGATCAATCAAGGTTTTGAGGTTGTGACAACCTTTTTTTTCCTAACTAGGACTCTAAAAAATTAGTTCTTCTTTCTCGACCAGTAGTAATCTATCAATCCTACTTCGGGCTTACTCTGGGCAATAGATTCACCCCGTGAGATCTATCTCTATCGGCTAGAACACCGATTCAGTAAGGCAAAAACCACTCTCTCAGATATTTAGCCCAGGCAATATTATCTTTTGAGAGCTTGTGAATCCAAGTCTTGAATTGGATGATGAAGACTAAATCGGTGTTCTAGAACTTGTAGTTGGGACAATTTAAGTGGTAAGCACTGCCATCAAAGGCAAATTCTTAATTAAGTAGTAGCAAATTCTTATTATTAAGTTGAGTCGGCAATGGTCTTGGATTGCTGTGTGACAAACCAACCAAATGCCGCACTGGTGGCCAACATAATTAGAGCATAGATCGCTGCGGGAATTGCCATAGTAGGCATATTGAGTAATGCCGGGCTGCTGGCAATAGTGATTGCTCCCGTGCCATTTTGAATCCCGACTTCCACTGTAATTGACTAGGCACGGGGTCGATCTAGCTGGGAAAAAGTGGCCAGCTTATATCCTACAGCCATCATAATAATATTGAGCGTCAGTGTCACCCACCCCACCTGTAAGAAAAAGCTAGGAACATTTGCCCGTTCTTTGAGCAATAACCCGACGATAATTAAGGACAAAAAGAACAAAGACAACCATTTAACACTTTTTTCAACTTTATGCGCCCACTTTGGGGTGTAATGATGCAGCAACATTCCGATGCTAATAGGAATTAGAGTGATCACAGCAATCTGAATAACGGTTTTCCAGAAAGGCAACTGTAAAGCCGTCCCTTCTCCCATGAAATTCTGCATAGATAGGTTAACCACCAGAGGAATCGTAAACACCGTAATTAGAGTCGTAATCGCTGTCAGAGTAATAGAGAGAGCAACATTGCCTTTAACAAGATAGGTGATCATATTCGAGGTAGGACCACCGGGACAAGCAGCCAGCAGCATAACCCCTACAGCCAACTCAGGGGCAAGGGGAAAAACTGTCGCTAAAACCCACCCCACAATGGGTAACAGAATAAGTTGAGCAATCAGACCGACGATGACAGCTTTGGGTTCAACTAAAATTCGTTTAAAGTCATCTAATGTAAGTCCTAGACCCATCCCCAACATGATTATAAATAGTGCTAAAGGAAGAAAAACAGCCGTTAAAAAATTTGATTCCATAACAACTCCACACACACGAATTTAGGCTATCTTACCAATTAGCGTCTCAGGATTTCGACTTTTTAAGCCTCAAACTCTAAGACCCGCATTTCTCACAAAGTGAGTTTAAAGCCTAATTTAAAGCTTGAAAATTGATGGTTTTTTCTAATAAGAGAAATTCCAGATATTGGGGCAGTGGTAAGCTATTAAATTCTGCAAAAAATTCCCAAAAATAACCTAAAAATGAGTCGATAAGCCAAATTTCCCCTGACAAGATCAATGGCAATTTATCAACAGCCATTTAAGCAACTATTTAATTATTTTTGAGATAATTAAAATTATCCAGAATCGGTCATAGCTTGAATCCGTTTATAGGCTCGCGCTTGATATCTTGATAGGGACAGCTACTTGCAATAGCAATTAAAATTCGTCTGACACTAATAGTTATTCTTGCCCCTAACTTAAGCAGAGAAAGACGAATTGTTCCTACAGTAGCTTTAGCTAGGGAGGTAGAGGCCAAACACTGTTGACGGAAAGCTTGCATCAAAACATAAGCTATAGAAGACAGCCAGAGTCGTAATTGGTTACTGCTCATAGTTTGTGTCGAAGTGCGATCACTAAATAACTCTAGTTGTTGCTCAAGCAATGCGATTTTCCATCTCAACATCACGGGACAATACTTGTCAGTATAAAGCTTGGAGGGGAGAAAGATTTCGACGAAAAGCTTTTCCATAGCTTTTGGGTCTAGTTCGATACGATGGTAACGACTGCTTGCTTGGTCAATTACGGTTTCTGGACAATATTCTAGTCGGTTTAACGGACTTTTTCCGGCTAAAACCGCTTCGTTTCTGGCTCAAACCTAATTCTGGCAGGAATTTCGGCGATAAGATGCGTTTCACCTAACCGCTTATTGATTTGCTCGAGCCAGTGAACACTATAAATACAACGAACTGTTATTAAAAAAATTAGATTGGATGAGAGACTTTCTCGAACTATTTGGCGATCAAAAGCTCTATCTATTACCTCCCTCGGTTTGGTTATTGAGGCAATTAAGTTGAGCCAAAAATAGCCAGAGGTTTTAGTACACATAAAATCAGCTATCTCCTGACAAATAGATAAATGGAGACGGCGATCACATTTGTATTTAAAATAATTCTGGTGTTCGAGAAACTCTTGATAAGAGCAGGCACAAACAGTTTTAAGATTTGGCTCTTTAAGATTTATATCTGTATCTTGATACAAATCTTCGTACTGTTCCCAACTTTCTGCTGTTTTTTTATATTCTTCTTTAGTAACTGTTAACAATCGCTCATTTTCGTATTCAAGGGATTTATAAACAAGAGCAATTTTTTCAGCCCATTTTTTTCGGTTAACAATAGCTAAATTTTCCAGAAATCTTTGACCTATTCTTTTTTTGTTAGATTTTAATTGGTGAGCCATAAGATTTGTATCGTCTTTGTACATTTCCCAGAGATGTTTATTGTAAAGCTTTAACCTTTGATTCCTTCCCTCTATTTCTAATCGTTTTAATTGTGTTTTTCCTGGTTTAGAATAAACACGATTTTCACAATCGAAATCTTCCCCTGAGCCAGTTTTGTAGTGAGTAAAGTAAGGGCTGATTATTTGTTTAACCACTTTGCCGTTTCTGAGGACTTGTTGACGAGTTGAACCAGATCTTAAGAAGACGGCTTGATTACATATTGCACATTTCAATCCCAGTTCGCGAGAAGAATCAAAATCGCACTCGGAGGCATTGAGAACAACTCCTCCCAAATACATAGATACAGCGTGCTTCAATTTTCTCTCTCCTTATGATGGTCTTTACACTGTTTTATTAATTAAGATTATGGCTTATCTATTGTTCACTTCTTGTCAATACTGAATTATTGGAGGATGCTTGGTGTTCGTAAGTTCTGTGGACAAAGACTATTTCTACTATTTGTCCTGACTATGAAACAGGGGTCAAGCTCTATCACCAAGCTGAAAAACGTCGTGTATCGCTCCTGTTACGATTTATCTCATTTTGTTCAGTTTGAGGCAAGTGAAGAATCCATAAAATATAACTACACGACCCTTAAATATGAACGAAATGATTTTGTGGGATGGTTATTTACCTGTCCAGAAAATGGGGATAGCTGTCCTGATTATCAAGTATAAATCTGAGCAGGCGATCGCCTGCTCAGATGATTAATAAGGGAGGAAAAGGTAGATATTTTATGTGTAGCAAATACTTAGTGACATAAATGGGGTGGGAATGATGTAAGTCTGTGGTGCAGCTAAATAAATATATAGAACAACAACAACGTTTTTCTTCTTAAACCTTCGTCCTATGTCCTGGCTGGAATTACGTTATCGTCGTTTCCAGCAAATTCAACAACTAGACCCAGTTAAAGATCTTCTCTGGTCTAACTTCTGAGAATTCTTTAGAGATAAATGTCAACTTAGAACAGCAGTTGGCTGTCGATTCTTTTGACATAGATTTGAGCTTCAGAACTGACTTTGATAGCGATCGCACTACGAGCT
>JASJEK010000333.1 GCA_030064915.1 Xenococcaceae cyanobacterium MO_234.B1 | reverse complement strand
CGAATTCCTATCTCGCTCCGCTCATCACAATTCTTGATGTAATGTTGCATTGCCAACCTGCCACTACGAACGGGAGAGGAGACAAACTTGAAAAGACTGTTATTCAAATAATCAGAATCTTGGCTACATTGGTTGTTTTGGTATTGTCTGTAAATAAGATCGTATTTTCCCTCATCAAAAGTGTTTGTCAATATTATGTCGGCTGACGAATTTCGAGCCAATAAGACGATGATTGATGAGATAATTGATGAAAGGAGCAGAAATTTCAAAATGCGCATGGCAAGAGCTTAAACTTTACTAATGATTGCCAAACTTGATAGTAAACAGGTATCTCAAAACTTGCTTAGTATATTATTACCCTGCTACTCCCCCATGACTTTTTTCACGTGCTCTGCCAACCGAATTGCAAGAGCTATGATGGTAAGAGTAGGATTGGCGTGACCTCCTGTAGGAAAGACAGAACTACCTGCTATGAACAAATTGGAGACACCGTGAACTCGGCAATTTTCATCGACAACGCCCTGCTTAGGATCGATATGCATGCGGGTTGTTCCCATATGATGGTTTCCACCATAGCATGGTGACAGATTATCTCTATTCAGTTCAACCCATGACTGAAACTGACCCAGTCCGGCGCGACCAATCTCTTCTTTAAGAATCTCCTGTGTCTGCAAGATGCTGTGGATTTGTAGATCAGTCCAATGCCAGCGTATCGATTGTATTTTCCTTAAGCCCAGGTGATCCCGTTCAGAACCAAGGGTTACCCGAACATCTGGATCTGGTGGCTGCTCATTAGCTATGACAACTTCAAATGCTCTAAATCTCTTTTCATTACCTTGGCAATGGGACCAACCACCCATACTAATAGTGTAAGAAAATCTTTGCCGTTTGAAGGCGCGTTCGTAAATATAAGCCATGACCTCGTCAATGCCGCTAATTGCATTGCCTAAGTGTTTGATAGCATCCTTTGGGATCTCTGCACGGCGGCTTGATGAGAGCAGAATTTTGAGAGACTTAATGGCTTTTGACCAATATCCTTTAGATCTAGGTACAAGTAACATACAACTATTAAGTAACTGCTTACTGCGTATCACTTCTTCCGTCAAATTCAGCTTTCCCATTACCAGTATGTTGTTTGCCCAGCGCAGATCGTATAAAGCGGCTGAATTAAAAATCTGTCGATTTGAAGGAATAAATGCACCAAGACTAAGCACTGGATGCTCCATAAAGAACCTTCCAACCAGATCATTTTGATTGCCTAAGCCTAGACTCTGAGTCTTGTTTGATAGCAACAATAAACGTGCATTTTCAATGCCACCCGTAGCTAAGATAAATACTTTAGCAGCCACCCAAAATTGATTACCTTGCAAACAGGCTACTCGGACACGAGTTACGGTTGTAGCTGTATCATTAGTTTCAATCTCTGCTACGTTGGCATTGAGATAGGTTGTAATATTGTCAGACCGATTGATTTCAATAGGCAGTTCATGAGTGAAAACGTTACGGGGTCCGAACTGATACATAGTGGTTTTTATTCGGCTCTCAGCCAAGGAAAGCCGAGGAGTTTGAGCATCTTCCCAGTCCTCAGCCTCATAAGCAAAGGGTCTAAGCCTACAAAGATATTGGGCGCGTTCGTAAAACGGATCGAGGTGAGACTTTCCAAAGGGCCAACCACTATAGGGCACCCAATCTCTTTTTTCGAAGTCTATCTTGTCCAGTGGCAAAAGCCTAACACCATAATGATTTTTACCTGTTCGATCCTTCCACAGGTTGGCTGTACCGCCAAACTGACGACAGCGAGATTCAAATAGATTTTGAGAGAGATCTCCGATAATCTTACCCTCGCAAAGCGACTGAGTATCCTCCTTCGGTTCAGTTCCTCCACTTTCAAGCAGACATACTCGAAAGCCCTGTCCGATAAATTCACGTGCTATTGTATTTCCTGCAGGTCCGGTACCGATAATGCAAACTTCGGTTTCAATAACCTCATCCCTAGGGACTGTAAGCCCATCAATTAGCATTCAAAAATCTCTCCTTTAAGAGCGATCGCTCTTATTTGAATTAGGCACTGAAGTTTTTGCCAATCCTAACATCATCAAGTGTATTACTAAATAAAATCTCACTTTTTAACTATTAGGTAGGCGGACTTGATAGAAATTCTTCTCTTTAAGCGATCGCTGGTTCTTTTTTCCCATCAGGTATTCCTACAACTTTAGATTGCTGAGTCCAGAAGAAGTTTTGATCGATTTGCTGAGTGCTAATTAGATATTGGAGCTGTTTCAAGCGAGTGAAGCCTCTGAATAAAAAGGTGTCGTCAGACATATCTATTTGAGTAAATAAGTCGAACAACTGTTGAGCACCCAGCCGAGCATTCCAGTCACATTGGAAACCAGGTAGTTGGCTATTAATTTTCTCGAAAGAAACGCGGTAGCTACGATTATCTCCATCGCTTTGACCAAAACTAAGTTGGCATCCGGTAAACACTTCAGCAATAGTCTCAGCAACTTCTTTGACTTGATAATTGTGAGCGGTATCTCCCACATTAAAAATTTGGTTGTGAACCAGATCTCTTGGTGCTTCAAGAGTGCATAAAATTGCCTTGCAGATATCTAAGCCGTGGACTAAAGGACGCCAAGGGGTACCGTCGCTAGTCATCTTAATTTCTTGAGTCGTCCAGGCTAGTCCGGATAAGTTATTTAAGACAATATCAAAGCGCATCCGAGGAGAAGCCCCGTAAGCGGTAGCATTGCGGAGAAATGTAGGGGAAAAACCATCATCAGCTAATGGTTTAACATCTTTTTCTACTAAAGTTTTGCATTTGGCATAGTCGGTTTGAGGATTGACTGGTGATTCTTCAGTCACATAGTCCTCAGTTGCAACACCATAAACGCTACAGGAAGACATATAGACAAAGCGTTCTACTCCTGCTGCTTTAGCCAATTTAGCTAGACGTACTGATCCCTGATGATTAATTTCGTAGGTAATATGGGGGGCTAATTGACCAGCAGGATCGTTGGAAAGTTCTGCCATGTGGACTATCCCATCAACTCCCTTAAGGTCTTCAGACGTAATATGTCGGATATCCTTATTCAGGGTTTTAGGGGTTAGTTCAGTACCGTTATACAGCCAACCGACTTTGTAGTACCCAGTATCTACGCCGATGACTTCGTGTCCGTTTTGCATTAAGATTGGGGCTAATAGAGAGCCGAGATATCCTTCTGTTCCAGTAACAAGTATCTTCATAAGCTATAACAATTTGAACGGGGTATTGTTTTTGTTTAATTAACCTGAATAGTTCACAGGCGTAAAAATCAGAATACTTTCGTATTTTCTAAGTTTTTTGAGCTGATATTTGAGCCTTCATAGGCTATAAAAGATTTGGTTAAGCCCAAATATTTTTCTTCAAAAATATTGGCTTCAGGAAATAATTTTTCCAATTCTTTTTTACTGAGTAATTTTACTCTGTTGGCAATTTTTATTGCCTGTTCTCGATCGCTTACCTTTTTAGACCTCCTACCAATAGGAATATGAGTAAGTATCCAGACTTTAATCTGTAAGGGGAGAAATTGAAAGAAGGGAAAAAGAAAATGAGGTTCAATGGGAAAATATAGGTTAGGTGTCTGAACAAAATATTTTTTTCCTACCCGTTTAATTTCCTTTGCCATCTGCATTTGGTCATCATAATTGCCCACATGTTCAATTACAGAATTAGAAAAAACCATGTCAAATTCACCATCAGCAAATTCACTCATATTTCTGGCATCACCAACAACAGATACTATGTTGGGAGAAGTTGTTTTTTCTTTGTAAACGTTCAGAATTGTAATTTGAAATCGATTAATTGCATTAGGCTCGCAAAATCCCTCTCTAGACCAAATTGTTTCTTTGCCACCTACATCAAGAATTTTTAAAGGATAAGGTACTGATTGAATCAGGCTCTTAAAAAAGGCAAATCTTTTTTTTCTCAATCTGGTCGATATGGAATAATTATTGTCAGGAGCTGCAATTTTAATTAGCCATTTTTTTAGCATGGATCCACCTCATTTCACTTCTATCAAATTAATTTTGCCTAACTACTTATCTAATTTTTGGCTGTGAATTTTGCTAAATTTGACCTGCTTTCCTTAGGAATTTGCTGGACTACTGCCTTACCAATTTCAAGAGAAGATGTTGCTGCTGGAGAAGGGGCATTACAAACGTGAATCGAGTTTTGACCTTTGACAATTAAGAAATCGTCTACTAGTTTGCCGTTATTTCTTAATGCTTGAGCCCTTACCCCTGCATGGGTAGGAACTAAGTCTTCTGCTTGAACTTCGGGAATTAATCGTTGCAGACTATGAACAAAGGCAGCTTTACTAAAAGAGCGAATTATTTCTTGAATACCTTCATCAGCGTGTTTAGCTGCTAATTTCCAGAAACCTGGATAAGTCATCACTTCCGTAAAGTCCCTCAGATCGAAATCTGTTTTGCGATAACCTTCTCGTTTTAAGCTGAGGACAGCATTTGGTCCAGCATGAACGCTACCATCGATCATGCGAGTAAAGTGAACCCCCAAGAAAGGAAAATCTGGATTGGGTACGGGATAAATTAAGGTTTTGACGAGATAGCGTTTTTCTGGGGTAAGTTCGTAATATTCCCCGCGAAAAGGGACAATTTTAGCTTGGGGCTTGACTTTACCTAATTGGGCAACGCGATCGCTATGCAATCCCGCACAGTTAATCATAAATTTAGTGCTAAATTTGCCTTGAGTTGTTTCTAGAACTTGACCATCTTGAGTACTAATAATTTTTTCTACCTTAGCATTAAGATAAAGTTCTCCCCCCTGAAACCGAACTAGCTCGACATATTTTTGACATACTTGCTGATAATTAACTATGCCAGTACTGGGTACTCTAAGACCTGCTAAACAGCGGACATGGGGCTCAATTTCCCTAACTTCTTCGGCACTAATTTTCGTGACGTTTAAACCATTTTCTAAACCACGACGGTAAAGATTTTCTAGCAATGGTAATTCTTTGTCTTCCACGGCAACTATTACTTTGCCACAGATATCGTAATCGATATTGTGTTGCTGACAAAATTCCACCATTGAGCGATTCCCTTCACGGCAAAATCGGGCCTTAAAGCCCCCAGGCTTATAGTAAATCCCCGAGTGAATCACCCCACTGTTATGTCCGGTTTGGTGAAATGCCCACTGGGATTCTTTCTCTAAAACGGCAATTTTTGCCTGAGGATAAGTTTGACCTAGAGCCATAGCAGTGGAAAGACCAACAATCCCACCACCAATAATTACAAAATCGTACATAAATTTATCTGTTGTTTAATTAGACCGATCTATCTACCAAATTTTCCAAGGGGCATTGCCACTCTGCCACAATTTTTCCAAGTACTTTTTGTCTCGCAAAGTATCCATTGGCTGCCAGAATCCATGATGCTTGTAGGCAGATAGTTGTTCCAAATTAGCTAATTTTTTCAAAGGTTCTTGTTCCCAAACTGTTGAATCATCTTCAATAAAATCAATTACTTCTGGTTCGAGGACAAAATAACCCCCATTAATCCATGCCCCATCTCCTTCGGGTTTTTCCTGAAAGCTAGTAATTTTAGTCTGTTCTTGCCCCAAACAAATCGCGCCAAAGCGTCCTGGTGGTTGGGTTGCGGTTAAAGTTGCCATGGTCTTTTGTGTTTGGTGAAAGGCGATCAATGCCTGAATATCAACATTGCTGACCCCATCTCCATAGGTAAAGCAAAAGGTTTCATTAATATGCTCCCTGATTCTCTTGAGTCTGCCCCCGGTCATGGTTGATTCCCCTGTATCTATCAGGGTGACTCGCCACGGTTCTGCATAACCATTGTGAACATTCATCTGATTAAACCGCATATCAAAGGTAACATCAGACATGTGCAAAAAATAGTTAGCAAAATATTCTTTAATTACGTAGCCCTTATAACCACAGCAGATGATGAAATCATTGATTCCGTGGGCAGAATAGATTTTCATAATGTGCCACAGAATCGGCTTACCACCAATTTCCACCATTGGCTTGGGTCGGATACTGGTCTCTTCACTCAAACGAGTTCCTAATCCACCAGCTAGTATTACCGCTTTCATTAGTTTAGCTCCTAAATTAGTTATGACTTTAATTCAATTAATGTCCGCTGTTTTGGCGGTTTTAAACTGCCTATTGACTAACGGCTTGATAATTGGCCAGGCAGTAGCCTTAAGTAAATCTTTGGTTAACCAGACGCTATTCCAAGTTAGCCATTCCAGCATCTGGAAATAACACTTGACTCGTTCTTGCCAGTTTAGAGGGGCGGTGTGGATAGCATGGATGTATTCCCTTAACCACTTCCATCTGGTTAAGTGTAGCTTGCCCGTTTTTGTCGGGTCATACCAGGCAATACGTTCTCGGAAGGGACGATGGGCTCTGACGGAGGTTCCAGGATGATCTCTTTTCCAGAATAAATAACCAGGAACTTCATAAAATTTGCCATAAAGAGCTAGTTTTCCGAGTAAAACTAAATCGGAAGAGGGATAGCTTC
Source organism: Xenococcaceae cyanobacterium MO_234.B1 (assembly GCA_030064915.1). Taxonomy (GTDB): domain Bacteria; phylum Cyanobacteriota; class Cyanobacteriia; order Cyanobacteriales; family Xenococcaceae; genus JASJCP01. The sequence continues at coordinate 767 of JASJEK010000333.1, read as the reverse complement.
CCAAAGGCAATAACTGTGTAAGTACATCCCGTCTAATCAAGCCGTGAAAGGGATGACATTCATGTCCATAACGGACTAAGTGATGATAAATTTTAAATCGCTCAGCAGGGTGGGAAGATTGTAAGTGAAATCGATCTTCATATTTTTTAATTTCTGAGCCATGTTCATCAATAATCAAAGTTTTAGGATAGGCTAAAACGATGCTGGGGTCTTGTTCTAAGATGTCGACGCACCGCTGGAGAAATTCCAGGTCACAAACATCGTCATGGCAAGCCCATTTAAAATATTTTCCAGTGGCTAACTCAGCAACACGATCAAAATTCCACCCAGCACCTAAGTTTTGTTCGTTACGGAAATAGCGAATGCGTCGATCTGCCTTGGCATACTGGCGACAAATCTCTTCTGTCTTATCTGTTGAACCATTATCAGAAATAATCAGCTCAAAATCCCTCAAGGTCTGCGCCAGGAGCGAATTCAAAGCAATTTCTAAAAAACGTTCTCCATTATAAACGGGCATGCCAATGCTAACCAAGGGTTGATTTTGGTTCATGGTTTTTGATGATTTTATCTGATTGCTAATTGTGAATTACGCTAATAGTGAATTACAATGTTTAGCTACGCATTTTGACAACGCGAGCGGGTACTCCCACTGCGATCGCCCCAGAGGGAATATCTCGGGTGACGACTGAACCAGCTCCAATCACTGCACCTTGACCAATACTTACCCCATCGAGAACAATTACCTGATAACCCAGCCAAACATCATC
>JASJEK010000332.1 GCA_030064915.1 Xenococcaceae cyanobacterium MO_234.B1 | reverse complement strand
TCTAAGTGCTAAACGAGGTTTCGATCATTGGCTAGCAATTCATGATGGCTTGTTACCATCGCCTCAAATGCGCTGGTGTACGGTCAAAATGAAAATCAAACCATTTGAAGATTTTGTGGGCAATGATGAAGCAATTAGCTACATTGGCATTCGTGCTGATGAAAATCGTGAGGGTTATTTATCCACCAAACCGAATATTAAACCTGTATTTCCATTTAAAGAACGGGGATTAGTCAAGGCAGATATTATCCGTCTACTAGAAGATAGTGGTATTGGATTACCCGATTATTATCGCTGGCGAAGTCGTTCTGGTTGTTTCTTTTGCTTTTTTCAGCGTAAATACGAATGGGTTATGTTGGCACAAGAACATCCCGATTTATTTGCTAAAGCGGTTGAATACGAGCAAAATCACAAAGATGGTCGAACTTATACCTGGACACAAGGGGAAACATTATTAGAACTATTAGAACGTAAAGACGAAATTATTGCTAACCACAACAAGGCAATGAATAAGAGCCAAAAAGCTGCTCCTAATCGACCTTTAGCAGAAGCTTTAGAGTCGGTTTTGGATGATGAGGATGATGGTTTGCCTTGTTTAGCTTGTCATTTATAAGTTTCAAATAAACAATAATTTGATTAATTATGAAATACGATAGCGAAACTTTACATTCTATTTTTGATGCTGATTCAAATAATAAATTGGTATTACCCGATTTTCAAAGGGATTTTGTTTGGACACGAGAAAGACAAAGCAAATTATTAGCCTCTATTTTAGTAGGTTTACCTATAGGCAGCTTTTTAATAATAGAAGGCAAAAATGATGACTTTCCTGCACGTAAATTAAGCTTTATAAATACTACAACTCCAAAAGAAGAATGTAAATTTCTTTTAGATGGTCAACAACGTTTATCTTGTTTGAAAAGCATTTTTGATGATTTATTCCCGTATGATTCTTGGAAAAATGTATGGGATAAACTCTACGGTTCATTAAGAAATAGGTGGTTTTTAAGAATTTTTCCCTCTACCGAAAATACATTAGATCTTTTTGGTTGGGAAAAGCTAAAATTTCCAAATGATTTATATAACTATGACCCTGAACAAGTTCAAGATTTTATAGTTTGCCACAGAGTTTTAGTGAAAGGTGAAGCTAATAATACTTGGCATCATCCATGCCATAAGATTCTAAACAATTCAGGAGAAGAAGTAACTGCTAATGCTCAACGGAGAAAACTACTTGCGAAAAAATATGCTGAACAAGGAGTAGTTCCATTATTTGAAATATACTGTAATAATCAATCTGATTCACTACACAATGAAACTCTAAGACAAATTGCTAATAATCAAAGAAGTTTACTGCAAGCTAAAGTTAAAGACAAAGAATATTCATTAAAAGAAATGTTAGGACATCTTAATCCAGATGTGGAAAATATTGAAGAAGAAGAACAAAAAGAACTTTGGTTTGAGCTTGCGTCAAACTGGTCAAAAGATATTAAAAGTACACTAGAAAAGCTACTAGAACAAGAAGTTTTAGAAATAGTGCTTCCATCCGATGAAATAGTTAGAGCAGCATCTATATTCGAGACTATAAATGAAGGAGGAACTCCTCTTAGCAACTTTGATTTAATAGTAGCTAAAACTGCTAGAACTGGTACAGAATCACTAGCTCAGATATTAAAAAAGTATATTGAAGAAGAAATAGATATCCCTAGTTCCATTTATGCTTCTCAGACTAAATGGAAAATGTCTAATATGAAAGCTATTAAAGAAAATTCAATTGTTCGTTTTGTGACAGATCAATTCTTAAATCTTCTTTCTATACTGTGTTACGAATCTCAATTTGACAATGGCATTGATGATCTAAAACTTGACCATATAAAACAAGCAAAGATTCTTAAGTTAGATTCACAGCAAATTAACAATAATTTTAGAAGAACTATTAAGTCTTTAAGAAAAGCAAAAGCTTTTCTTCAGTATCGATGTGGAATTGTTGAGGTCAATGATATTGGGTATAAATTAATGATACTGCCCATAGCTTATCTTTTTTCCTTGGAAGAAACCAATGATACAGAAGATGAACTAGATGATAGTGGCAAGCAGATATTGACAGCTACAGAATCTTCTATTCATGAAGATAAAAAGTCTATAACTGATGAACAAGTAGAAAAGACAAAAGTATGGAGTGATAAAAAGTGTATTGATAAAATAGAATATTGGTATTGGTCAAGTTTGTTTAGTGGAAGATACAAAGAGAAGCAAAATGAAAGATGTATTCAAGATATTCAATATCTTTATCACTGGGTAATTAATGATAACATTGACAGGGATGATAAAACTAAAATTAACGCTCATTTTTCTTCAATTTCTGAAAACATATTAAACAAACAAGAATATTCGGATCGAGCTACTTTATTGATGGAAAATGATGAGAATCTTCCACAAAAAGGTATTAAATATGCAATACTACAGTATATTTTGAGTAATCAAGCAAAAGATTTTACGCTACAAATTAACAGTAATGACACTGATAAAGTACTAAAATTAAAGGCTTGGACAATAGCTGAAGACAACCAAAAGATAGAAGAACATCACATTATTCCCATTAGTTCTGCTACTTCTATTGAAGATAGCAATAAGAAAATCAGATCGGACAAAACTCATCTATTAAATAGTCCTCTTAATCTCTCTTATATTTCAAAAAAAGCTAATAGAAAAATCAGCGATTTAAAACCAAAAGAGTATTTGGAAAAATTGACTGATGCAACTCTGACAGATCATGAAATTTCTTCAAATTTTATAAACTCATTAAAATCAATTTCTGATAAATATAATATTGAATCTTATAAACCAATTTTAGAAGATAGATTTAACACTATCAAAAGAACAATTAAAACAGAGCTTGAAAATTTAATTGAGCAAGATTAAATTCAAATAAAGTGATTTAGAATTGTATTTTAAAAATCTACTTTCCAAAGCCGATCGCAATACACTTCAAGAACTATTAGGTAGTGGTACAGTTCGCTTGCTGCAACTCTTAGACTCAAGCTTAACTACTCCTGAACATTTGCGAGAAATTCTCTTAAACCTACATTCTCCTGAAAGCTTACTTTTATCCAAAGAAAGTCGCGATCGCCTGTTTAAATTTCTCCGTCCAAGAGAAGCGGAAATACTCGCTTTAATATTATCAGCCCCAGAAGATGAAGACGTTTATCAAGCATTGCAGCAAGTTAAAATCCGTCGCGGTTCGGAGAATGAAAGGACTTTATTCGATTTCTTTGAGCTAATAGTTCCTGCAAAAGAAGAAGTTAAAGAAGTTCCTCCCTTAGAACAAATAGCCCCTAAATATTCTTTATTTTCCCATCAACGTCAGGCAGCGAAACAGATAAAGCGATACCTGCAACAAGAACCTCGCCGAGTTTTATTACATATGCCTACAGGTGCAGGAAAAACCCGCACTGCCATGAATATAATTAGCGATCATTTGCGCTCGCACGAACCAACTTTAGTTATTTGGTTGGCATACAGTGAAGAACTCTGCGAACAGGCTGCTGCTGAATTTCAAAAGGCTTGGCAATATTTAGGCGATCGCGAATTACCCGTCTATCGTTTCTGGAGCGATCGCAATCTGGATTTAGATCGAGCCAAAGATGGGGTAGTAGTTGCAGGACTAACCAAAGTATATAACGCTGCTAAACGCAGTATTCAGTTTATCAATCAGTTAGGTAGTCGCAGTTCATTGGTAATCATTGACGAAGCTCATCAGGCGATCGCCGAAACATATCGATTGGTTCTCGATGCTTTAGTAATACCCTATCCAAACACCTCATTACTAGGGTTAACCGCTACTCCAGGGCGAACTTGGTCGGATATTAATGCCGATGCCAAACTAGCAGAATTCTTTGCTCAACAGAAAGTAACCCTTTCTATTCCTGGCTACGATAATCCCATAGATTATTTGGTGGCTGAAGGATACTTAGCCAAAGCAGAATACAGATCCTTGCTTTATCAGAGTGGCTTGGAGTTATCTCAACGAGATTTAAACAGGATTGGGGAAGAATTAGATTTACCAGGCTATCTCCTTCACAGAATAGAAGAAGACGAACAGCGCAACCTACGCATCATTCTGGAAATTGAAGAACTTGCCCAACGTCATCAGCGCATTATAGTATTTACTATTTCTGTAGAACACTCAGAGCTCATTGCTTCTGTACTGCAAACCAGAGGTCTATCAGCTTGTACCTTGAGTGCTACCACTTCTTCTTCAGAGCGAGAGCGTCTAATTGCCAGTTTTAAGGATGATGCTCCAGAAACCAAGATTTTGTGTAATTACGGCGTTCTTACTACAGGATTTGATGCTCCGCGAACCAGTGCTGCGGTAATAGCTCGTCCTACAAGATCTCTTGTTCTTTATAGTCAAATGATAGGCAGAGCAATCCGAGGAATTAAGGCAGGTGGAAATGAAAAGGCAGAAATTGTAACTGTAGTAGATAAGGATTTACCTGGTTTTGGTTCTGTAGCAGAAGCTTTTAGTAACTGGGAAGATGTTTGGGGCTAATTAACCAGTTAAACAGCAAATAATATTGACTAAGTGTAATTTATCTGACATTTTTCTAATTTTTAGTGAGAAAATTATATTTTTACAAAATTTAAGGGAAATCTGATTCATATAAACCCTTAAAAAAACCTATATTTATCGAATTTAAGATTAATGGCAACTAATCCCCACGATATCGTTCCCGCACACTTGGCAGTTCAAGCGATGCGAGATAACGGCTATAAAAATGCAGCTTATGCGATCGCAGAATTAATGGATAATTCAATTCAAGCTGGTGCTACTCAAGTCGAACTGTTATGCGGTGAGAAAAAACAGCAGGTGGGACAAAGAACGCGATCGCGTATCCATCAAATAGCAGTTTTAGATAATGGTAGTGGAATGGATGCAACAGTGCTACGTTTAGCACTCCAGTTTGGAAACGGAACGCATCTAGAAGAAGAACAACATACGGGAATTGGAAGATTTGGCATGGGTTTGCCTTCTTCATCTGTCTCTCAATGTCAAAGAGTTGAAGTTTGGACTTGGCAGAATGGAGTAGAAAATGCTCTATATAGCTATCTAGACCTAAATGAAATCAAAACTCAACGCATTAATGAAGTTCCTGCACCACAGTCAAAACTAATTCCGAGTATTTGGCAACAAGTAGGCAAGAACTTTGATCGCAGTGGAACTTTAGTAGTTTGGTCGGATATCGACCGCTGTATGTGGAAGACGGGCAAAACCATTATTGATAACTCCGAACTGCTCATCGGCAGGATGTATCGAAAATTTCTAGACCAAGGGCAAGTCTCAATCAGAATGCTAGCGTTTGATTTAGACAATTTTAGCAATGTAATTACTGAAAAATATGCTCTGCCTAACGATCCAGGTTATTTAATGGCAAAAACTTCTTGTCCAGAGCCTTTTAATAATACGCCAATGTTTCAATCTTGGGCTGGAGAAGATCATTATGAAGCTATATTTACTATCGACTTTCGCGATAGACAGCATGAAGTAAAAGTCCGCTTTTCCTATGCTCAAGAAGAAGCCCGTCAAGCTTATAGCGGGAGAAACCCTGGAGACTTGCCTCACGGCAAACACGCTGCTAAAAATATCGGAGTATCTATAGTACGTGCAGGTCGAGAACTAGACTTAGATCAATCATTAGTGATTAAATACGACCCTACTGAACGCTGGTGGGGTATAGAGATTGAATTTCCTCCTTCTCTCGACGATCTCTTTGGTGTAACCAATAACAAGCAATCTGCTCGTAACTTTGCCGAGTTGATCAACATCGATTTAGACTCTTTGCTTCAAGGCAGAAAAACAATTACTCAGGTTAAAGAAGAACTCAGACAAGATGAAGACCCCAGAGAACCACTACTGGAAATTGCTCATAAAATCAACAGTCAACTAAGTGTAATTCGGAAACTTATAAAAGCCCAAACAAAAGGAACTCGTAGTAAAAATTATCGATACGAGGGTTCTACACCAGAAAAACGAGCTACAAGAGTTACAGAAAATCGCAAACAGGAAGGATACAAAGGTAAGAGTGATAAGGATGAATCTCTACCTGTTGAGAAAAGACAAGCAACTATTGAAAAAACTTTAACTGATGTAGGAGTTACCGAGAGTAAAGCCAAGGAGCTTGCTGCTGCTACTGTTTCTGATAATCTTAAGTATGTTTTTGCTGATGCAGATTTAGAAACCGCAGCCTTCTTTTCCGTCAAACCTAAAGGTGGTGCAATTGTTGTCACCTTAAACACTAACCACCCAGCTTACGAAAATCTGGTTGAAATATTAGAAGAAGAAGTAGATAACACAGACACAGAAACTCTGAAATCGCGTTTAACCAAATCTCTCAAGGGACTAAAACTATTACTTGCAGCCTGGGCGCGATACGAAGACGAGCAGCCAGATGGTAAAAGACGGCAAGATACTCAAGATGCTCGTGTTGACTGGGGCAGAATTGCGAGACAATTCTTAGAGCGTGAAGAATAACTAAAATTATCTGTAATGTTAGGAACAGAATTAGAAAAGCTTTGTGCAGAAGCCCGCAATGAAGTATTGCTAGTTGCTCCTTTCATCAAAGCTCCTGTGCTGGAGAAACTGTTGAATGAAATACCTCTTGATGTTCCTCTAAGGTGTGTTACTCGTTGGTTTCCCGAAGAAATAGTAGCAGGTGTCAGCGATCTAGAAGTATGGTCTTTGATTAAAGAGCGTCCTAATTCATCTCTGTGGTTAAGACCTGACTTACACGCTAAATATTATCGTGCTGATGAGCAATGTTTAGTGGGTTCAGCTAACTTAACTGCTAAAGCACTAGGTTGGTCAAACCAATCGAATTTAGAGCTTTTAGTGACCATTACAGCCCAAGAACCATCTATTAAGACTTTTGAGACGAAGTTATTAACAGGTTGTGTTCCAGTTGATGAAGATTTATTCGAGCAAATCTCTGCTACTGTCAAGCTGCTAGCAGAACAACATCCCGACTCTCTAGCTAGAAGTTTATCTATAGTAGAGCTAAAGGAAGAAAACTTAACTACTAATAACTTAGTTGCGGTAGATGCTTGGTTGCCAACCCTTCGTAATCCCGAAGATTTATATTTAGCTTATTCTGGACTGACAGAAAAATTATCTACAGCGTCTAAAATAGCAGCCTTAACCGACTTGCGATCGCTCACTATTATCCCTAACTTATCTCAAAA
>JASJEK010000094.1 GCA_030064915.1 Xenococcaceae cyanobacterium MO_234.B1 | reverse complement strand
ATCGGGGGATTCTTGCTTCACCGACACGTAGCTAGAGACAGCAGAGCTGACTCCCCACCAGAGGTATCTCCACAAGCTAACACGGTCAGCCCGACCGCTCTCTTGGTGGGCGTTCCCGAGGGGCTGTCTTTTGAGGTCTCCTCAAAAGCTTGTACGCCCCGTTTGCGTCTTACGCCGACGCGGGGTCTCACCGCTTCTTCTCCTCGGTTACAAATTTCTTGAGCCGAGGCTATATCTCTATCTATTGGTACATCAACACCATAACCACATTCTTCACAAACATGGTATCTATCAGACAGTTCTTTTCTGACTTCAGACCGACAATTGGGACAGGTTTGGGAAGTACCACGATGGTCAACTTTTCCCACAAAAACATCTCGCTTTTTGCCTACGTACTCTAGTATGGTTCTAAATTGTCCAAAACTAGCATCTATAGTATGCACCCCTAGCATTCCTTTAGCCATGATCCGAAAATCACAATCCTCAACATAGATTGTGTCTGCCATATCACAAAGTTTATGGGCTAATTTGAACTGGTAGTCGGCACGTTTGAACTCAATATGGTTATGAAGTTTGGCTACTTTAATTCTTGCTTTCTCATAGTTCTTGCCTCGTGAGGACACGCCACCTGGGGAAACCCCAGGTGCGTGAGATGTCCGTTTCATCTTTCTTGACAGACGCTTTTGTAGTACTTTCAACCGACTGTTGGCTGTCTTGAAAAACTTCGGTCTTGGCTCAATGTATGAGTCTGATGTTGCCACGTAGGACAACAATCCAACATCTATACCGATACTATGACCATGAGGCACAGGACTAGAAAGCTCGAAATCCGATTCTATTGCTACCACCGCAAACCAACCTATTGCTTTTTTAACTACCCTTACTTGTTTGATGACAAATCCATCAGGAATAGGTCGATGCAAATTGATCTGTACTTTACCTAATTTTGGTAATTGTATCTGCCACCCAGTTAAAGGATTGCTTCTGAACTGAGGAAACAATAAAGACTTCATTTGTCCATATTTTTTGTAACGAGGAAATCCATATCCTCTGTTACGAAAAAAATCCCAAGCCTCATGCAACCTTCTGATGTTAGTTTGCAGTACTTGAGATGGGACAGATTTTAATCTGGGAAATTGTTTTTTTGCCTTGGGTAGATTGTTTTGCTGTTGGTGGTAACTAGGAAACGGATAATCCGCAGCCATGATGTATTCTGATATCAAACTACATCTATCAAGAGAATTTTTCCTTGAAGCAACCCAATCCTTGATTTCTCTGAGTGCATAGTTATAACTAATTCTGCACGTTTCTAGCCATTCATTGAGTAGCTCGACTTGGTTGCTATCTGGGTAGATCCTGTAAACGTAATTTAAGATCATAATCATTATGTTACCACAAGCTTGTTTTATTGGTAACATAAATCTAGCCCTCCCTTTCATGAGGGGCTGGCTCTTGGGGAAACCCCAAGAGTTTAAAAGCCCCGTCCCCTCTCATGAATGAGAAGGGAATTCTCGCTCGGCACTTTTAACAGTTTATTCTTAATCCCATCCTGAGTTACATTCCGTCCAATAAACACCAAACGGGTTTGACGGGTTTCATTCTGTGACCACATACGGTCATAAAAAGTATCAAAACGATTACCCACTCCCTGCAATACTAGGCGCATGGGTTTATTCGCCACATTGACAAAACCCTTGATGCGATATATTTCCTCTTGCTGGACTAAGTTCTGTAGTTGTTGAATTAGTTGTTTGGGTTCAAAATTGCGATCGCATATTATTTCTACAGAGTTGATATTATCATCATGGTCGTGTTCTGCTTCGTGATCGTGATGGGAAGGACGACTAGCTAAATTATCTTCCACAGCAGCATTAAAACCCAATAAAAGGTTAGAGTCAATTTCTCCTCCTTGACAGGGGATAATTTTGACTCCTGGAGGAAGTTCTTTCTGTAACCAAGTCTCGATCCTATCTAGGGTAGCAGTATCTACCAGATCGGTTTTAGTAAGTAATACTAGATCAGCACAAGCTAACTGATCTTCAAATAATTCTTCAATAGGAGTTTCGTGTTCTAGATTAGGATCAGCTTGACGTTGCGCTTCTAAAGCTGCTAAATCTCCTACTATTGTCCCATCTGCTAGGGCTTTACAATCTACGACGGTAACAACTCCATCCACCGTAGCAGCATGACGAATATCTTGCCAGCGAAACGCCTGGATTAAAGGTTTCGGTAGTGCTAATCCCGAAGTTTCAATTAAAAGATTATCAATCTTATCCCGTCGCTGGAGTAACTCTTGCATAGTGGGATAAAACTCTTCTTGTACGGTACAACACAGACAACCATTAGTTAGTTCGATAATGTTGCTGCTGGAGTCTTCTGGTTCATCACAAACTTGACAGGAGCGTAATAAGTCTCCGTCGATCCCGATTTCCCCAAATTCATTAACTAAAACTGCGATACGTCTTCCTTGATTGTTTTGTAACAGATTACGGACCAGAGTAGTTTTCCCCGCACCAAGAAAACCTGTTATTACTGTAACTGGTATTTTGTGCATATTTTTTAAATTGTTGATTGTTGATTGTTGATTGCTAATTGTTGATACTTAACCTAGTAAAGTGTTGGATAAAAAATTCAAACCAATTCCACAGATAATAAAGCCACAAAAACGTAGAGGAAGGAAATCTTTACTAGCTGACTTGTTGCTGATTGCACTACCTAGATAAAATGCGATCGCGCTTATAAATAATTGAATTATCACAAAGCCAAATAAGTAAGCACCTAACGGAGTCATTTCTGTACCAACAATGGATTCTCCGTAAGCATAACCATGAAAAATGCCTGCTACTGCACTTAAAACAGTTATTATACCTAGGTTAACTTTCTGCTCTAAAGCTAAAGCAATACCAATAGTTAAAACAGAAATCGCAATAATTAATTCTGGCAGAGGAAGATCGATACTAGCTAGATGAATTACTGTTCCTAAGGCAGTAGTAATACAAAAACTAAAAGGAATTATTAAACCTAACTTATCAGGTAAAACTGCTAGTAATCCTACTGCAATGACAAAAGCAAAATGATCTAAACCAATAATTGGGTGTGCCAATCCTGACATAAACCCCTCAAAAAAATTACTGGGAATTGCTCCATCTAAAGGATGATGCGCCAAGGCTGATGGTGTGCTGACTATTAAATTAATAACTAAGATCAAACGTAACAAAGCAAGGGGTTTAATCCGATGCTTTGAAATCATATCCAACATAATCCGTACCTCGCAGATCTGCTTGTAAATTTTGCTGAGAATCTAACTCCGAATTCCAAACTCCTTACAGACGTGACGGGGCTTACAAGCACCTGAATTTATTTCAGGTGAGGTGCCCCTAAAATTTCGCGTCTTTCCGAACTCACTTTTTCGGCGGGTATCCTGACTAAGAAATAAAAATTAATTATTTCATCACAGTTGCGGGACAGCGTTGGATTTACACCAAACTTTCCCCATTACTTCTGATGGCTGACCCCCACCAGAACCGAGTAACATCTAACAATATCACAAGACTGTATAATCAGCTTTAGATTAAAAAAGCAGCAGTATAGAATTATGGCAGACTGGCAGATAGTTACAGGGGGTATTACTGCACCCAAAGGATACAGAGCAGCAGGAATCAAAGCAGGATTAAAAGCTTCTGGTGCGCAAGATTTGGCATTGATTTTATCCGATACAGAAGCGATCGCTGCTGGGGTTTTTACTACTTCTCAAGTTAGGGCTGCTTGTGTTGACTATTGCCGTCAAAAGCTGCAAGATGATTCTAATAAAAGGGCTATTTTATGTAATGCAGGACAAGCTAATGCTGGTACAGGTGAGTTAGGCTGGCAAGATGCTTTAGAAAGTTCCCAATTACTAGCAACACAGTTAAATATTTCTCCTGATGAAATTCTCCTCGCTTCTACAGGGGTTATTGGTCAAAGAATTAAGATGGGAGATTTACGGGTAGCAATTCCTCAGCTAGTAGCCGCTGCATCTCCCACAGGGGGAAAAGATGCAGCTAAAGCCATTATTACTACGGACTTAGTAACCAAAGAAATTGCCCTCGAAACTACTATTGAAGGTCGTCCTGTTCGTATTGGAGGTATTGCCAAAGGTTCAGGAATGATCCACCCTAACATGGCTACTATGTTAGCATTTATCACCTGTGATGCTCTGGTTGCGACTCATCTGTGGCAAGAAATGTTAAAGCGTGCAGTAGATAAAAGCTTTAATCAGATTACAGTTGATGGTGATACTAGTACTAATGATTGTGCGATCGCGTTAGCTAATGGGCAGTCTCGCACTACCGCTATTACAGAGATGGGAAAAAATTCCCAGAAACTAGAAGCCATGCTAACTGAAGTGTGTCAATATCTAGCTAAAGCGATCGCCCGTGATGGGGAAGGGGCGACTTGTTTAATCGAAGTACAAGTATCAGGCGCACCTGATGATAAATCGGCTGCTCAAGTAGCCAGAACTATTGCTGGGTCATCTTTAGTCAAATCTGCTGTTTTTGGACGAGATCCCAACTGGGGACGCATTGCTGCTGCTGCTGGTCGTGCTGGTGTTAAGTTTCATCAAGATGAACTCAGTATTCAACTAGGGAATATTTCCCTGATGGAGAATGGTCAACCTCTAGCTTTTGACCATGCTGCGGCTAGTAATTATCTCAGACAAGCAGCACAAGGAGCTTATCTCGAAGAAGATACGGTGTTAATTTCTGTATGTCTCGGCAATGGATCGGGTACGGGGACAGCTTGGGGTTGTGATTTAACTTATAAGTATGTGGAAATTAACGCAGAATACACTACTTAGTATTATTTGAAGGATAACTGATAACTGTTAACTGTTAACTCATAACTGATAACTGTTGACAAGGTTGATTGGAAACTAAGAACATACCTTAAGAAACCATATTTTTTTACATCTTGGATGCTTTAGCATTGGCGGAGCAAAATAGTGCTTGGAACTTATGAAAACTAGAGGGAATATGCTTATTATCACGGGCAAAAAGTTGCTTCGTAGCTTAACTAAAACAATTTTGCTAATTGTAATTGTGATTAGCTCTTTAACTATCGGATGGCAACATCAAGCGATCGCTGGACTAGCTCAGGGAGATGCTATTACTGATCCCAAAATCATACTTAGATATGCACTCCCCTTTGATAACGATACCGTTAGAAGATTACAAGGAAGTATCGAAGATTTGTCTCGACAGTTAAGAGTCAAAATGTGGGGCAAAATTAATAAAGATATTAAGGATGCTGCTTTTGTACTCAGAGTGCGTCGAGATAAAATCCTCGCTGGAGTTCCCGAAGAATTACAACCCAAGGCGGAAATCTTCTTAGACGAACTCACTACAGGAGTTGAAGAACTCAAAGAACTAGGAAAAGATAGAGATGTAGAAGGTCTTTACCTCAAGAGACGAGAACTACTCGACATTATGACCGAGTTAGAAGAATCTATGGTAGTGGGATATCCCTTTGCCATTCCAGAAGAATATGCTAACTTACCCCAACTTTTGGGACGAGCTACTGTAGAAATGAAAACCAATAAAGGAGATTTGACTATCGTTGTTGACGGCTATAGTGCGCCTATCAACGGTGGTAACTTTGTTGATTTAGTTAATCGAGGTTTTTACGATAACTTAGAATTTAATCGTGAAGAAGACTTCTATATCTTGCAAGGTGGTGATCCTCCTGGTCCAGAAGTTGGTTTTATCGACCCTCAAACCAAAGAATATCGCGCTATACCTTTAGAAGTACTAGTAAAAGGCGATGCTGAACCAGTTTATGAAGTTACTCTAGAAGAGTTAGGAAGGTATTTAGATACTCCTGCACTACCTTTTAATGCCTATGGTGCGATCGCCCTAGCCCGTCCTGAGGATGACCCCAACGGTGGTTCATCTCAATTCTTCTTCTTCAAATTCGACACAGAATTAACCCCTCCTGGTTACAACCTAATGGATGGACGCTATTCCGTATTCGGTTATGTCGTAGAAGGCAAAGAAGTTCTCGAAGAATTAACCGCCCAGGATAAAATTATTTCCGCTAAAGTGGTCGATGGTCTGGAGAATTTAGTTCAACCAACAAGTTAGTTTTTTAGCTTTAAAGGTAGGGTGGGCAATGCCCACCTTACTTACGTCACATATATGTCTTACTTATAACTGATGACCCTAGTAAAAGATATTCTTGTAAAAGATATTGGAGAACAAGGTCTATTACAAAAACTACAGCCTTTTTGTCCTCATGGAGTAGTAGGAGATGATGCAGCAGTATTAGACATAGAACCCCATAAAAAATTAGTTGTAACTACCGATGTTTTAGTAGATAAAGTGCATTTCAGCGATCGCACAACTCAGGCTTTTGATGTGGGTTGGCGGAGTGCAGCAGCTAATCTATCGGACTTAGCAGCTATGGGAGCGACTCCTATCGGTATTACTGTCGGATTATCTTTACCAGGAAATGTCCCTGTCTCTTGGGTAGAAGAATTATATCAAGGGCTAAATAGTTGCTTAAGCCAATATCATACCTCCATTGTAGGAGGAGATATTACTCGCTCAGAAACCATTACTGTTGCCATCACTGCTTTAGGTCAAGTTGCACCCCATAAAGTAATTCGCCGTAGCAGTGCCAGAGTAGGAGACGCAATTATAATGACTGGTTATCACGGACTCTCAAGAGCAGGATTAGAATTGTTACTCAATCCTGAATTAGGTAATAATTTAGCTTCTCAAGAAAAAGAGTTCCTGATTAAAGCCCATCAACAACCCAATCCCAGACTAGACTTGCTCCCTATACTAGAAGAGGTGACTTCTAAGATAGCTATAGGGGGAATGGACAGTAGTGACGGTTTAGCCGATGCTATTAGCCAGATTTGTCGTTTTAGTGGAGTAGGAGCCATTATTGATGGGGATAATCTGCCAATACATCCGATTTTGCTTAAATTGGGTTCTTCTGAGCAAGCAACAAGATGGACTTTGTTTGGAGGAGAAGATTTTGAATTAGTTTTATGTCTGCCTTTTCCTCTAGCTGCTACCTTAGTGAATAGCCTGGGAACAAATGCTAATATTATAGGTCGAGTAATCTCAGAGGAAAAAGTTATTCTTAACTACAAGAAAAGTCGGAATCCTATAAAGATATCAATTTCAAACTCAGAGTTTCAACATTTCTGACTAAGTCGAAGGTACTCAGCCGTGTAGCGCTGGAGTACCTTCGCCCAAATTTAGCTCATTTATCTTTAATTTTTCCTTTTCTCCGAAATTCCTCAAGAAATCTATGATGGTTTTGGTATAAATTTGACAAAAATGGGAATTCTAAATTTACAGGGAGTAGTTCCGACAGCTTGTCAATCTACTCTATGAAAGTAAAACTTGATATAGAGGATTGTGGATGGGAAAACAACTCTGACTGCAGCACTGACAATATAGGCTTAAATTTTCAGTCTGTCCTAATGGCAAATTATTTTAATTTCCCTACCTTAAATAATCTTAGCTCCTCTATAGAGCAGAGGTACTTGGCAGAGAAGATGCAACACATCGAACAACAAATCCTGAGACTAATATCGAGATCTAATTCTTCAACTTTAGTGAAACAACTTGCTAGTACTCTAGGAGAGTTATTTCACGCTGATGGTTGTGGCATTATCTCTGGCAATATTGATCAGATCAATAATCTAGAAATCAATTGGTGGGGCAATGGAGCTTTTTCCAATGTCGAACTAGAAGTATTGGAAAAATTTTTTACTCAGCTATTACGGGAAAATTCTGCTGCTGTTGAGCCAACCCTCACAAATGACACCACCCCAGAAACTCTAGAAACTTCAGGAAAATTCCTGCCTCAGATATCGTCACTGCACATTATAACTAGCTTTCAAGGAAAAGCTAACGGTGCTGTAGTGTTGCTCAAATCTCAATCTTATCAGTGGACTAACTCCGAAATCCAACTACTGGCAAAAATTTCAGACTCAATGGCGATCGCACTTTCTCAAGTTCAATTACAACAAATAGCTAGAAATAAAACTCAGTATCACAATCTTCTGAGCCGGATTACTCAAGCAATTGGTCAAAGTTCGGAGATTGAGGCACTGTTCCAGCTTTCTCTATCAGAAATTGGTCAGGTGCTTCAGGTAAATCGCAGCAAAGTTTTAACACTCAAGTATCAAGACCCCTTATTTGCCCAACGCCGGCCATCCGTTCCCCGCCTTGAAAAGGCGGGGCGTGCGGATGACCGCATTCCGCGCTCACAAAAGTCGATTAAGGCGACAGTAAACATTGCTTATCAATGGTCAGATTCTGCTCCAGAGTCTTCCTCTTCAGAAACAGTTTCTTTTCAACTGACAGACTCAGTATGGTGTCAGAAAGCTTTAGCACAAGCTCCAGAAGCCTTAATTGTCAATGAAGGAGCATCTTTTCCTGACTTTCTTCCTGAAAATAGTCAAGGGGAATCTGCTTCTGCCCTATTAATTGTTCCCTTGATGGGGACAGCTACTAGAGACTCCCAATCTGCTCTAGTTTTGGGTTTTTTAGTTCTAGAACGCGATCACCCTCATTCTTGGACAGAAGATGAAATAGATTTAGTAAGTTGGATGGGGGTGCAGTTAAGTGTAGCTTTAATTCATCATCAAACTCTAACTCAGGTGCAATCTTTAGTAGACGAAAGAACAGCTCAACTTAAATGGAGCTTGGAAGTTCAGGCAAAACTTTCCGAAAAAATGCGCCGACAAATTCAGCAATTGCGCCAACTTAATGAGTTAAAGGATGATTTTCTCAATAGCATGAGTCATGAGCTTAAAACTCCTTTGACTAGCATGAAAATGGCAATTCAAATGTTGCGTCAACCAATACCAGAGGTGATGCGAGAAAAATATCTCAATATTCTGGAGCAAGAATGGAATCGAGAATACAATCTCATCAAAGATTTATTAACTTTACAACAGGTAGAGTCGGGAGAGCTTAGTTTCACTCCTCAAGAATTAAACTTAAACCAGATTATCCAGGAACTAGAAGTAGCTTTTAAAGAAAAATGGCACTCTAGTAAAGGATTACATCTCGATACTGAATTATCCGATCCTGATTTAACCCTATATTCAGATTCCGATAGTCTCAATCACGTTCTCAATGAACTTTTGGTCAATGCTGGTAAATATTCCGATCCTGATACCACTGTTAAGATAACCGCTACAAATCATATTACTTTCCAAGGTAAAGAAATTGAAATTAGCCTCACTAACTATGGTGCTGGAATTACCCAGGAAGAATTACCTTTCATTTTTGATAAGTTTCGTCGTGGAAAAGGAGTCACAGATCGGGCTGTTCCTGGTACAGGATTAGGTTTATCTTTAGTTAAACATCTAGTAGAGCATCTCAATGGCGAAATTTTGGTAACCAGTGAACCGATAGAAGAAGACTCTGAGGTTTTTCAAACTGCTTTCACCTTAAAATTGCCTTCAGTCTCTAAACCTTTACAATAATTTTTGGATGGTCTGTTCTGAGTTATGCCCCATTGATGAAAAAAAACCCCGAACTATCTTGGCAAAGCGATCGCTATTCTCCTTTTATCAGACAGTTAAAAACTTTTACTGTTGCTTTTAAATTCTTGCTTTCTCTATGGTGGGATAACTTAATCGGGAATGATTCATCTAGAAAAAGAAGTCGTTATGCTAGATGGCTAGTAAGAAATATGATTGAGTTGGGTCCAACCTTTATCAAAATTGGACAGGCTTTATCAACCCGTGCGGATTTAATCCCCCTAGAATATACTCAGGAATTTTCTCAGCTACAGGATAATGTACCACCTTTTAGTTCGGAAAAAGCGATCGCAGTAATCGAACGGGAATTGGGGAAGTCAGTTCAAAGTTTGTTTCGGGATTTTAACCCCCAACCCCTGGCTGCTGCTAGTTTAGGACAAGTACACAGGGCTAGATTAAATACAGGAGAAGATGTAGTTGTTAAAGTACAACGTCCTGGGTTAGAAAAATTATTTAATTTAGATTTTGAAATCTTACATCGGTTAGTTAGAATTATTAATCGCTTTTCTAAAACTCTGAAAAGATATAACTTAGAAGCGATTTATCAAGAATTTTTTGAATTACTCTTTCAAGAAATTGATTATATCCATGAAGGCAAAAATGCGGAGCGATTCCAAGAAAACTTCAAGAAATATCATAAAGTAATTACGCCTAAAGTTTATTGGCAATATACTACGAGAAAAGTTCTGGTTTTAGAGTATCTACCAGGAATTAAAATAGATGATCGTCAAACCTTAGAAGCGAATAAAATAAACACCCAAGAAGTTATCCAATTAGGTATTACCTGTTATCTTAAACAACTGCTAGAGGATGGCTTTTTTCAATCCGATCCTCATCCTGGAAATATGGCAGTTACTCCCAAAGGAGAGATTATTTTTTATGATTTTGGCACAATGGCAGAAGTTAAGTCCATTGCTCAAGATCAGATGGTTAAAACTTTTTTTGCTGTTTTAAAACAAGACACTGATGAAGTAGTGCAAACCTTGATTTATATGGGATTAATTGAGCCTGTTGGAGACATGACACCTATTAAAAGAATGGTGTCTTTTTTATTGACAGAATTCAGAGATAAACCCATAGATGTCAGAGCTTTTGACCAAATGACTGACGAAATTTATTTGATGTTTGAACAGCAACCATTTCGTCTGCCACCCCAGATGACTTTTATTATTAAATCCATCACAACTCTCGATGGTATTGCTCGCGCTCTTGACCCTCAATATAATTTATTAGCTGCTGCTCAACCCTTTATTAAAAGCATTGCTTTTTCCCAAAATAAAGGTAATTTATTAAGTACCTTAGCTAGACAAACTAAAGATTTTATCCAGTATAAATTAAATCAGCCTAGCCCTACAGAATTGTCGATTAGAAGGTTAGAATCTCGTCTAGAATTAGGAGAATTACAAGTTAGAGTCCGTTCTGTAGAAAGCGATCGCACTTTAAAGTTAATTCAATTAGAAATTAAAAGTTTAATCTTTACTTGTCTGTCAGGATTTACTCTATTGTCGGGAACAATGTTTTTCCTCAATGCTTATAAAATCCTAGCTTTTGTAATGTTTAGTTTATCAGGGCTGTGGCTATTACTTTTACTGAAATATCTGATGAATTTAGCTTTTTACGAAAGAATTAATCGTAAATTGTAAATAATTTCTACCTGTAAATTTTCCGTTGATGTACTCTAAAACTGACCTTGTGAGAATCAAGCCGTGATTGTTGGCGATCGCCCTCCAGTAAAGCAATCGCGAAATCAACAGGACAAAAATGTTC
>JASJEK010000037.1 GCA_030064915.1 Xenococcaceae cyanobacterium MO_234.B1 | reverse complement strand
CCCGTTTCTAGTGCTCTCAAAAACTAGTTCTTCTTTCTTCCCCAAACTCATCTATCAATCCTACTTTCGGCTTACTCTGAGTAAGATGATTTGACCATCTATCCCAGAATCTCAAATCTTTAATCTTTAATCTCCAAGCACTGTTGGTGATAGTCGGGTTCAATTGTTTAATCTTCAATCATCAATCCACAATTGCCTGAGGTTGTAATTTAAAATTTTTCAATAGGTTATTAATAGGGGTAATAATCATGGAATACAAATTACTAGGAAAAAGCGGACTGAGAGTGTCCGAACTCTGTTTAGGAACAATGACCTTTGGGGAAGACTGGGGTTGGGGTTCATCTCAAGAAGAAAGTAAAAAGATCTATGAGGTTTTTCGCGAAGCAGGAGGCAATTTTATCGATACTGCCAATGTTTATACTAATGGCACGAGCGAAAAATTTCTTGGTAAGTTTATTGCCTCAGAAAGAGAAGCCATTGTATTAGCTACTAAATATACCAACGGTTTTGGGAATGGTAATCCTAACGGTGGCGGAAATCAACGTAAAAATATGGTGCAGTCGGTTGAAGCAAGTCTCAAACGTCTAAGTACTGACTATATCGATGTTTTGTGGCTACATACCTGGGATTTTATGACTCCCGCAGAAGAAGTGATGCGAGCTTTTGACGACTTAGTCAGAGCAGGGAAAGTATTATATATCGGTATTTCCGATGCTCCAGCCTGGGTAGTAGCTCAATGTAATACTCTAGCTGAATTAAGAGGCTGGACGCAATTTATCGGATTACAGATTGAATATAGCCTAATTCAACGCACCCCAGAAAGAGAACTGCTACCAATGGCGCGGAGTTTGGATATTGGTGTCACAGCCTGGTCGCCTCTGGCTAGCGGTTGGCTGACAGGAAAATACACTAAAGGTAACTCTACGGGAGAAGACAGAAGGTTAGATAAGGAAATGATGGAAGGATTTGTCGATAAGAGCCCTCGCAATAGTAGCATTGCCCAAATAGTAGATAAAGTTGCCGAACAAACTGGAAATAGTTCTTCTCAAGTTGCTTTAGCTTGGTTATTGAATAGAGGTGTAATTCCGATCATCGGTGCGAGGAAAGTCTCTCATATTCTAGATAATTTGCAATGCGTTGACCTTAAATTATCTTTAGAACAAATTCAGCAGTTAGAGGAAATAAGTCAAATCGAACTCGGCTTCCCTCATGATTTCTTTAAAGCAGATATGGTTAGAAACTTTGTTTACAACGGCAAGTTCGAGCAAATTCACAATCATCGCTATTCACAGTTAACTAATTAAATCTTAGATTGGAGAACCGGTAAGGCAATCGCGCCTGGCTGGATCATAACGTAATTTATCATGCTCGCTGAAAGCGCACCTTCGGTGACCATTGACATCTTCGTAGCCCTTTTTTATACTTTGAGGTTGACCTCTGAACCTTTTTTTCTCTAATTTTCTTCCGTCGAACTCACGTTGACCCAGGCTGCTAGTCCATCACTTCTTATCTGAGATTCCCATACCGTGGAATTAAGAGAGCGATCGCCCTCAGGGGCAGAAATTTCTGTAAGTCATTTCTGCCCCTTAATACCGCCGCCGCAAAACAAAGTAATAATTCTTTATATTCAGAATTTCCTTTTGTTGCTTCGTCTAACCAAGTATTAATTTTGGTCCACCCATTGGATACTTTGGTGGCAAAGGGCTTAATGGGAACAGTCCAGACATTAGAGAGGAGCAAAAGCTAACCATGAGTCGGACAATGATTAACTTAGTTAACTTGATCGAGGGTCAATTTCCGGCTGTGGGAAAAAGGATTTGGCAAGGCTTATATGATTTCCTGGCATGGCGTTTTCCCCTTCCCCCTGCTGTTGATTTCGACAACTTCAAGACATAAATATTATGTTCACTCAATTCTCATTGAGGTCACTATTAACAGCTAGATCATAGACTGTGACTAATACCAACAAGAGAGAAAGAGTTAGTATTTCCATAAAACGGCGGCCAGTCAAAACCAATAAGAGTACTGATGAGATTTGAGTAAGGCACTCAGCAGAGCGCGAGTAACTTTTCTCTCGGGGGTGAGTGTGCAGGAGGTAGAGCAAGTAAACCTCGTAAGTAAACCAAGATAGGAGTAATTTATGCTAAAAACCTTGCCCGTACCGCAGCATCAGACGACCGCTTCCAATGTACTGATTAATGCTATTCAATCGCGTCTGCCAATCAAGATTTCGGGTCTGGTCGAGAACTGGCCTGCAAGCCAATGGACATTTGAATTGTTAAAAGCAAAGATCGGTGCTAAAAAAGTCAAGGTTCTTCTCGACATCCCTCAAGCTGGAGGGATTCTTCCTGGCGGTCAGGATAAATATGAGCACATCATGACTTTCACTGAGTTTATCGAGCATGCACAGTGCATTAAAGCACCACCATGTTATCTTGGGTTCTTAAGGATTCATGAATTGATACAGGACCATACTTTAGATTTAGATTTTTCATCTCTAACCCCCAAGAGCTTAGAACCTACAGATACACGTCTATGGATCGGCTCTGCTAACACCTGCTCTGGACTTCATTCTGATCTGAAGGACAATGTGTTTGCCCAAATCTTAGGGCGTAAACGAGTGTTTTTAGTGCCATTTGAACAAACGGGATTGGTTTATCCTTTTATTGACAACATTGTGAATAGTCAAGTAGATCCAGAAAATTATAGTTATCATAAATTCCCTAAATTCATCAGTGCTGATGTCATGGAAACGATCCTAGAACCAGGGGATATCCTCTTTATTCCTCGTGGATGGTGGCATTATTTACGGTCACTCGCTCCTTCAATATCAATTAACCACTGGTTTGGTAAACCTGTCCCTGATTTTACATACCTGTGTTTGCTGGCAAATCTCGGTCCTCGCTACATAAAGCAAACTGTTATGGATCTGATCCGATACTCTTTGCTGAATTGTCAATATCGACAAGATTTTTTCTTTAGTCCCCCGTCAACTGGGGAGCGTCTATTTAATCTGCTGAGGCACGGCGATTTCTCCAGACGGAACAATCCCACTATCTAGTACTACAGTTGTAGATAGGGTCTCTCCTTTTGACATAGAAAGACTTTATTCATAGCGAAGCAACGCCTTGTTAGTTTGCCACTCCGAAAACAGATATTTTCAGTCATATTTAAATAGATAAAAGAACCACCATTTAAGTGTTCCTCAATAGCTTTTACCGCCTTTTTTTTACCATCTTCAGACCTGATTTGCTGGCTTAAATACCTAGCACGTTTAGAGAACGTTGCTTTTAATTTTCTGAATAATTTCAATTTAATTCGGCTTCGGGAATTTCTAGAACACCGATGAGCGTAATGCCAAAAACTACTATGATCGGATATTCAGCCAACGAAATCTCGGCTTTTGAGAACTCCTGACATCCCAGATTTGGACACCGATTCTGAATACGCTCATTGGTGTTCTAGGTTCTGTCGCAAAAACTTTCCAGGTGTAAATTTTTCGTTGCTCAAAGAGAATTTTTATAATGATGCGAAGTATAACATCAACAGATACAGATCCGCACCGCACCAAACTTAACTCAAATTTGATTAGAAGCTGTCAAGAAACCAACTCAACAAATTTTGCAACACGATGCTATACATACATGCTTTTTGACCGAATTCAAAACTAGTACCTAAGTATTGCTATTTTCGACTCTCTGAGTAGCCTGGGGTACGCATTTTTATGCTCCCAGTATGCACCCGTAAGCAAATATGCTGTATCTTTTGTCCTGTATAAACTTTAGCCATTTTTACTCGGTTTTTTGGTGCGTTTTTTCCCACCACACCACTCGCCACAAAAAGCTGCTGCATAAGCCTCAGAATAACCTGTTATCTTAGGCTTATGTATGATAATTGTTTTATTTCAACTACAAAACTCTGTGTTCTTTCTGTAGTCATTCTGTCTCTAATATTGTTCACTTTGTCTTCGGGTGTAATCATTCTTACTGATTTTTGTCTTTTTTGAAGCTCCATAAATACTACTCGTTCGACAATAAAAAATCTCCCCATCTTCTCAGGCAGACATTGATCCTCAGTCTTTATTTCTTCTGTCCCTCTCCTTAAATTAGACAGAGAATATACCTGTCCCATAAGTCTGATCAATCTTGTTCCCACTCTACCCTTGCGGCGAGCAACAGAAGAGGAATAAACTGCTGCACACCCAGACCTCGCTGATTGAGAGAACCAGATTCACTCTACCATTGAGGCCTCTGACAACTCACCGAGCTATGACATTTCCCTAGATTATTGAGTATTTATACTCAGGGAGCGAGGGCAAAATCTGCAAAAGTATAGTCAACTAGGAAATTAATTTTGTACGATTGCTTAACAAACTTTATATATCCAAATTTGGTAATAAATATCGGGTTCCAGTTTAGGTAAGGGTTGAAACCTATCACTACAAGAAATGAGTTGCCAATGGCTAGATGTTTCTAATTCGGCCATCTTTGTTTTGAAATCACTGGTTTCGTAAAAGTCAGTAACCAAGGGGAAAATGATATATCCTCCCGATTTGGTAATGCGGATCAACTCGTCAAATGAACTCTTTGGCGCATGGCCATAAGTTAAAACGCCCACACTAACGATACCGTCAAACGAGTCTGTAGGAAATCCGAGGGGTTCACCCATGACTTTCTGATGAAGAGCGGCATAGATATTCTTTTCTGCTGCTTTTTCTAGCATCCCTTCAGATATATCAAGCCCCTCTAAATTAGAGTAGCCATGTTCGAATAGTACTTTGCCAATTAAGCCTGTGCCGACACCAGCATCTAGTATTTTTGCATCTTTTGGTAGATATTTAGCCAATGTTTCCACAACCCGTTGTGGAGCAATATAACCTCCCCTATCCTCTAAATCATTGTCGTAATCTTTTGCCCAAGTGTTATAACGTTCAGCTAATTCTTGCTCATTTGCCGAACTATAAACCCAATTAATTCTATCTTCTACCTTCATGATTTCCTCTTCTATATCACTTCAAATTCGATTGTCAGTTTGGTTTATCTTTTAAGATAATATTCTGGAGCAGACCCTATTCCATTTACCAGATGGAACCAGCGGAGATAGTCAGGTCGCCCATCGTAATCCCTAATGCCGCATCGCGGCAGAGGAAAACAGCAAGCTCACCTACTTCTTGGGGTTGTATCATTCTCTGTTGTGGAGAATTTCGCTTCAATTGGTCAAAGTATTCGTCAAAACTTTGACCTTCAGCTTTGGCCAGTTCTTTGATAGCATTTTTAGCAAGTTTTGTTTCTACCCACCCTGGGCTAATGGCATTACAAGATACCCCATGGGGTGCTCCTTCTAATGCGACGCAACGAGTCAACCCTAAGACTCCTGCTTTGGAGGCACAATAGGCCGAAAGACGGCGATCGCCCACTGAGGCAGCAGTGGAGGCAATATTGATAATACGTCCCCACTTGCGTTCGATCATTCCTGGCAAACAGAACTTGATTGTGCGATACATGCCATTAAGATTAACATCAATCACTCGATACCAGTCTTCGTCAGAGTGATCGCACAGGGTAGAGCGAGCCACAATTCCCGCAGAATTGACTAGGATGTCTACTTTTCCAAACGCTTTGATAACAGCATCGCCAAAGCGCTGAACAGAATCAGTGGAGGAGACATCTAGAGGCATGGCTAGAGCTTTACCCCCTTTTGCCTCAATTTCTGCCTGACATGAACTGCTATGAGCAGAGGGAGAACCAACTGCTACGTTAGCCCCACCGGCCCCTAGAGCGAGGGCGATCGCTTTACCAATACCAGACGTACCACCGGTCACAATTGCGACACGACCTTGGAGAAATTTTGATTGACTCATCCCAAATCCAGTTTAGTTATAGGGGGTATTGGCGATCGTAGCAACGGAATCAGGCTAAAATCTACTTCGATCGAACGCAAATGTTCCTACGACTGTCGTCTGTTTCTACAGGAGGTAATTCATCATCAGCGAACAACACAGAGGTATAATTACGCTCTTTTAGGACTGAGTCTGACAATTTTGCCAGGGGACGATAGCGATGGTGTTTCTGTCCATCCAAACACCACGGTTCGTTCGAGACAATGTTATAAGTAGAGTAAAACAAAGTGCGGGCATCAGTGCTGTGGTTATATCCACCAGCGTGCAAGGTCTTACTGTGAAAAAATACCGCATCGCCCGGTTCCAGTTCGCAATAGACAACCTCTAGTTTTTCCAAGATTTTCTCGATTATTGCTGGGTTCGCTCTGACAGAATTGCCATCAGCTACGTTTTCAAGGCGTCCCAACAAATGGGACTTTTTAACAAATTTCAGACAACCATTTTCTTTAGTATTTGGATCGATCGCAACGGCACAGGACACAAGATCGGGGTACAGACAGCCGTCTTCGTACCAGGCGGTGTAATCTTGATGCCAGTGGACGGTGCCTTCATTGGGGAGCTTCCTGACAATTTTTGAGTGATAGTGATAGCATTCTTGCCCCAGAAGTGTCTCTGCATTAGTCACCATCCGAGCCATGCGTGGCATAACTCCCAGCATCGAATTTCCTAATCCTGTGTAACACATAAAGTTACAGCTAGTCCCATCATCCCAAACCACTTTTGTTTGAGCATTTTTCAGGGTGGGATCGGCGCGACATGCTTCGTCTAAGGGCTTAATTTCTTCAAGGTCAAAGAAGCGGGGGACAACCACAAACCCATCTTCATGATACTGAGCAATCTGTTCTGGAGAGAGAGCGCGGGTGCAAAGCCCATCTGGTTGCTGTGCGAATCGCGGTGTTTCCTGAAGTGCTGTCTGACTTGTCATTTTTTTACCTCCTTAAATAATGTCCGTTTTCAATCATAATCCCATCACTTGGGCATACCGCCACTGAAAATGGTGAGCACCGTACTCGCTGACACCAGGCAGATCGGGGTCGATTACGAAACGTCCTTGATGATAACCCCGTGACTTAAGACCCCGGTGTACCGATTCACAGATCCCCACGTCTTCGGACCAGAGAAGATTCCAGCGATAGTCTATGCGATCCTGTTTCACCGTTTCGCCAGGAAGGGTAAGGATGATGCTAGCTGAATGAGTTAACTCTAGTGTGACTGGATAAAAAGTAAAAGCGCTCAATGATTTTTCGCCAGGAACGATGCTAATTTCGATGTTGGGCCATAAGAACCAATAAATTCCCACCTGGCATGGTTCTGCCGGATCGACATTGTAGGCCTTATTTTCTGATTTTTTGAGATTACCAAAGCTCTTGAGCCACGGACCATTAAGCTCCCAATCATAGGTTTTCATATCTATTAGGTCCACATAGGCTGGATGGGATGGATCGCAGTGATAGCACTCTAAGCAGTTCTCTGCCAGCACCTTCCAATTTGCATCAAGTGTTCCTCCCTCTGAACCTTGAGAACTGAGTTCGGGTGAGATAACCATCTCATCCCACCAGGGAACATTAGCCCGCATATCTTCAAACATATCCCCTGCTAGCTTTTCAAGTGCCTGTGCTTCCGGATCGAGATTAACAAAGACAAAACCCATAATCTCATTCACCTGGATTGGCACAAGTCCATAGTTTGCCTTGTCAAAGTTTGGCTGTTTGCCACAGTGGCGAGCAGAATGAAGTTGCCCTTCCGTATTGTAGCTCCAAGCATGGTACGGACACACCATCACTGCCTCAATGTGACCTTGCCCCTCAAGCAGTTCGTGGGCGCGATGCTGACATACGTTATAAAATCCCCGAATCTTCCCATCTTTCCCTCGAATCACAAAGACATTTTCATCCGCAATTTGGGCAGAAACAAAGTCACCGGGTGAATCTAGCTGGCTAACGTGGGCGACAATTTGCCAGCTTTTATAAAAGATTTTCTCTTTTTCAGCATCTAGGATATCGGATCGATTATAAAAGAATCCTGGCAGCGAAGGTGATTGAGCTGGATCTTCACTAAGTGGCTGAAAATCTTTTTTTGAACCAAGGTTATTCCATTGCATCTGTATTTTCCTCGCTATAAACTCATGGGTCGATATTGTCTTAGTTGTTTGGTGGATCGATTAACTGTTGGTTCATTATTGTGAGTTGCTTTGCCAATATCTGAACCTGAGGCTCCATCGTCATAGTGAAATGATTTCCGGGCACTAGCTGGAAGTGAAGTTGAGTCGTCAATTGGCTCCAGCCCCAAGTGGGGTCTGCCTTTGTCGCTTCAAGATCGGGGAGAAACTCATACATGGGAGAAACCTCACGCGCTCGCAAAAGAATAACTGGCTCAGGGTAGCAGCCCTTGGGTGTATATTGGATTGTTGCCTGAGTATTGGCTTTGTAAACTCGTACCAAGCGAGCGAGATCGGTTCTTGAATACATTTGACCATTTGCTTGTAGCCGTTTGAGGAAATAATCAATTTGTTGTTTCGGTTTGAGGGATTGGAGGCGATCGCTAGAAACGCCTAAATCTTTGCCTAACGTGCTTCCCCATTCATAAGCAAGATAGGCAATATATTGAGCATCGTCCCAATGCTGAATCGCCTGGGTTTTGTCTGTTCCACTTGGGGGAATATCTAGGAGGATGAGTGAAGAGACCTCTTGGCCGCGATCGCGTAACTGCTGAGCCATCTCAAAGGCAACCTTCCCACCAAAAGAATGACCGCCTAATCGATATGGCCCTTGGGGGTAAACCTCCTGGATAGCTTTAATCTGGTGAGCGGCGATCGCATCAATTTGAGTATATGGCTCTACGTCTTCATCTAATCCTAGAGATCGTAACCCATAAAGCGGCTGATCTAAACCAAGTTCTTGAGATAGGGAATTCAAGTAAAAAACATTACCAATAATTCCAGGAACAAAGAATAAGGGTGGTTTGGATCCTTGAGTTTGGATGGGAACTAAGGTAGAGCAGAAGGAGTCAGCAAGAACTTTGCCATTTTGGGTACTTTGCAGTTTTGAACTCGCTTCATTGTTCCACATCAAAATGTCTGAGGCTAGATATTGTACCAAAGATTCTAAGGTAGGATGGTCAAACAACAGCGTAGAGCGCAGAGAACATTCTAGAGAAGATTGAAGGTAATTTTTTAGCTCAATAGCCATAAGGGAATCGAGTCCTAAATCGATTAAACGCTGTCCTGGTTCAATTTTTTCAGAATCTTCTAACCCCAAAGTTCTGGCAATTTGGGAGCGCACACCAGCCATCAAAAGAGCGTAGCGATCGTTGACAGGCGCAGTTTCTAGTTTGTGGAGAAATCCCACGGCAACTTGCTGTTGATTGCTTTCCCCTGATGCTGCGACTAAATCGTTAAACAACGGTGCACTCGCCCATTGCTGTTGGCGGAATTGAGACCAATCGATCGGAACTACCCCAATTTGAACGGGCTGTTTTGAGAAGGCCTGCTCAAGTACCTGTATCCCTTCCTGAGAGTCAATCGTGCCGATCCCAAACTGATTCAACCGCTCGATAACTTCAGGTAACCGAGCAGCGGCTCCAATTTCTCCCCAAGGTCCCCAGTTGATAGTGGTGGCGGGCAATCCTTGCGCCCGACGATACGCGGCAAGGGCATCAAGAAACGCATTGGCTGCCGAGTGGTTGGCTTGTCCTGCAGAACCAAGTAGCGAGGCACTCGATGCAAACAGGATAAAAAAGTCTAAGGGGGAATCGAGGGTTAAAGAATGTAAATTCCAAGCGCCCTGAACTTTGGGGGCCATCACTCGGACAAAGTTATCCCAGGTTAATTTTTTCAGGGTACCGTCATCCAATACACCGGGCGCATGGATAATTCCCCCCAGGGGTAACGGGGATTGTTCGATTTCGGCTAAAACTTGGGCGATTTGATTCGCATCAGACACATCTGCGGTGCGTGCGATCGCCTTTGCTCCCTGAGAGGCTAACTTGTCTAATACTTTCTGGGCAGAAGGTTTAGGTTCACTGCGTCCCACCAAGACCAATTGTCGTGCCTCCTGTTGCACCATCCAATCGACAACCAGTAATCCCAAGTCTCCCAAACCACCGGTAATCAGATACGTGCGATCGCTACGGAAGGTAACCGACGTCTGCACATTTGAGTTAACGGTTTGTGGAGGATATGAAACCACAATCTTACCTGTGTGTTTAGCTTGCTGCATGTAGCGAAAGGCACTGACCACATCTTGAATGGGAAATGTTGTTTTGGACAAAGGCTTAAGGGAACCATTCTCAAATTGCTCCATCAAGTGACTTAGCATTGACTGAATCAGAAATGGTTGCGCTTCAAATTCCCTCGCCAAATCGACGATATGGTATGTGACATCAGGGCGGTTATTTGCTACCTGTTCCGATTGCCATATATTAAGCTTTGCCAGTTCTAAAAAGCAACCGTTTTGGGCTAAAATGCCCAAGTTTTTCTCGATAAATCCATCACCTGTTAGGGAATTGATGATAATATCAACTCCCTGATTGGAGGTCTTAGCCATTACCTGTTCGGCAAACTCCAGGGAACGAGAGTTCATGATGTGCTTCACCCCAAGGGATTCAAGCACAGGCCATTTGAGAGAACTGGCGGTTCCAAATATCTCTGCACCTGCCTGCTGGGCTATTTGAATAGCAGCTTGACCTACCCCACCAGTAGCGGCGTGGATCAGAACCCGATCGCCCTTAGCAATCTTAGCCTTGTGATGTAAACACCAATAGGCGGTCAGGAATACGGCAGGAATAGTTGCAGCATCCTCAAAACTCAAAATATCTGGTTTTGTAACAACCAACTCAGCTTTTGTTATGACGTATCGAGCAAAGCTACCTTGGGCGATCGCTACTACTGGCTCTCCAATTTCAAACTCGTTTACCCCCTCACCGAGAGCAACCACCCTGCCAGCACATTCTGTTCCAAGAGGAGGATTACCTGGGTACAGACCGAGGGAATTGAGTACATCCCTGAAATTTAAGCCTGTTGCATATACCTCAATTTCCACCTCACCAGGCTGAGGTTGTGGGCGCGTTGTAGGCACCCATCTCAACTCATCCAGGGTTCCCCGAGACGATAGGTCTAGACGGAACGACTCAGCCTGCATCCAGTCTGCATCAGATTGACCAACGGTCAGAGCAGGCTCCGTCCGTTTAGGTTTAGGGCGGAGTAATCTCTGACTGCGGACCAGTCGCGCCACATACCGTTCCCCGTTGCGAAATGCTACTTGGTCTTCGATGCTCCCCAACGACTTGCTAGCAAACAGTTCCTCAAACAGAGATTGGGCTGAATTCTCCGTGGTCTCAGGGTCCAAATCTACCCGCACACACTTGAGTTCTGGGTGTTCTAGGGCGATTACTTTGCCCATGCCCCACAGAGAGGATTGAGCTAGCCCTGGAACCACAGGAGACACGCCCACCGCTTGTGCTCCCTGGGTGGCAATCCACAGGTGCGGAGATTGCGAAGATTGTTTTACCATCGCCTGCACCAGATTCAAAGTGCTACCGCAGCATAGTTTTGAAGATGATTCTAAATCATCAATAGGTAGCGTTTCTGGCACGTCTAAACTCCAAAGATGCACGACCCCTTTTACGTTAGAAATTGTTTTAAATAGCTGTTGGAAGTGTTCTGGTTGGGCTGGATCTAGGCGAACCTCTCTCGAAGAAACCTCTTCGTATGCTGTCCCAGGAAATACTAGAATAGACTCTTGCTTTATGCCATCAAGCATTGTGACTAATCGCTGACCTATGCCCTGACCATCGGCAAAAATAACCCAACGTTGAGATTGCTCTGTCTCCGTTTTTGGAATGTTTTCTGTGCCAGAGATTGACATAATCACTGCCTGAGGCATCACAGTAACACCATCGGGAACTCCGACCTCTGGCGAAATGGTAGTCACTTGCTCAAACCGATGATCTTGTAATAGTTGTCGCCATTGGAGAGTGTTGAGCAAAATGTAGGATGGTCGCAAGTGAATATCGCTAAATTTCCACCACCCTTCCAATAAGCCAAAGGTCAGATCCACCCAGCGCACAGGTGCTGTTCCTTCAATTTGTAGTAGCATCCCGCCAGAGGCCAATAGCTTGCGAACATGTTGTAAGGTCACACTCAAATCGCTTGTGGTGTGTAAAGCGTTGGAGGCAATCACCACATCGTAATAATGAGGTTCAAAGCCTTGGTCTTGGGGATCTTGTTCGAGGTCTAACGTTCGAGCCTGCATGAATTTATACTCGCTGAATTTCTCTTGAGCTTGGGCTACGAACAGCGCACCAATGTCGGTGAACATATATTCGGTGCGATCGCCCGATAAATGAGGTAACAGATGAGCTGTGGCACCGCCCGTTCCTCCGCCAACCTCCAAAATTCGCCAGCCACGGTCTTTGGGCAGACGATCTAACACGGATACAATGGCCTGTTCCGTCAGCAGGTTCATTGTCCGCAGCATGGGAGACTCGCTGTAGAGTTGAGTAAGAGTCGTATTATCACCGTTAGGAAATAGCAACTCTAACGAGTTACGCTGTCCCTGCATGACTTGGGCAAGGTAAGGACCACAACGTTTCAGCAATGTTATCTCTGCTTGTGCATCTGGGTAGGAAAACTCACTGACAAGGGCTTGAGGATCCTTAATCTCAGGTATACGGATAAACTCCCAATTGTCCCCATTACGTTGGAGAATGGCCTCTTCACCAAGAATAGCCAACATACGTTCCAAAAGTCGGTGGTACTGGCTGATAATACCTAAATCCTGCGCCATTTGCTGGCTGGAGAACTGCTTTTGCGGTTGGAATTCCCATCCCAATTCTTGTAACGCTGCAAGGACAAAGTCAACACTCAAGGTTTCAAGCTGGGTGAATGCTTCTCCATAGCTGGCTATATTGGGCTGACTCATAAACTCAGCAAACATTGCTTGGAGAATATGATGAAGCTTAGTTGGACTGGGCAAATAATTCGGCGGCAGTCCATAACGGCCTTGGGTACGCCACTCAATTTCATAAAGCCAATCTTGCCAGATGTCTTTTGAATCTGTGAGGATGTGTTGACGACCTACTTTCTTGAGTTGCAAGCCTTCTAACTGGGCAATGAGCTGCCCCTCCGCATCAAAAAGTCCAAAGTCAACCTGTAAATGAGGTGTTAGCTTACCTTCGGTTGGTTGTAATTGAGCATACCCCCAGGTCTGTTGCCCTGGACGAGCGAAGACTTGCAGGCGATCGCAACCTATGGGCACATAGGTTGTTTCTTGCATCTGTTCTGGAGAAAGGATAGCTTCTACTACTTGAAGACAAGCATCTAAAACTACGGGGTGCAAATAGTAATCTCCCACTTCAGCTGCTAATGCAGACCCCAGCTCAATTTTTCCAATGGCCATATTTTGACCGTGATACAGTTGGGTGATTACCTCAAAACTGGATCCGTAATTCATGCCTTGCTGTTGAAACCTTTGATATAGGGTTTCTCTAGGTATTTTATCGGGGCATTGCGCCTGGACTGTTGCTAGATCTGGCTGAGAACAAGTTATTGGTTCACCCTTTAAAACGTGACCAGAGGCATGGAGTACCCAAGGTTCTACTGATTCGTCAGTGTCCGAAGCAAGACTATAAATTTCAACCCGATAATCATTAGTTTTGTGGGGAGTCAAAATAACTTGAACAGTTTTATTCCCATATGTTGGTACAACCAATTTTTGCTCTAAAACAATATTGCTTAAGCTCAAGTTTTCTGAGCCAAAAGCAATGGCACCAGCCGCTAAGGCCATTTCCATATAAGCTGTTCCAGGGAGCAGAATCGTCTTAAATAACTGGTGATCCTCAAGCCATCGGGGCGAATTGGGTCTAATTTCGCTCTGAAAGCGCAGTTCTTTAGTTCCGGCTAGGGATAGGAATTGACCGAGAAGAGGATGGGTAGATTTTGAACGGTGAGAGGAGAGTTTTGCGTATTGATTGTTGGAATCTGCCTCAATCCAATAACGCTCTCGCTGGAAGGGATAAGTAGGCAATGGCTGCCGCTGGCGAGCATAATCTTGGTCAAATCCGACCCAATCCACCGGAAGTCCGTGCAAGTAGAGTTGAGTTGTGCTGTTCAGTATCTGTTGCCAGTCTACTTGGGGTGGGCGCAAACTAGGCAACCATAATCCCTCATCATCTGGCAGACAATGGCGAGCCATTCCCAACAAAATCGGTTTTGGTCCGATTTCTACAAATATCTCAGCTCCCTGCTGCTTCAGTTTCTCTAAGCTAGCAGCAAATTGCACAGGCTGAAGAATATGACGACACCAATATTCTGGTACAGCTATCTCGTCTGTTACTACAGTTCCAGTGACATTAGAAATGAGCTTGATTTTGGGTGAGGCAAAACTGATATCTTGAGCCACCTGCTTAAACTCATCTAACATTGGTTCCATCAACGGAGAATGAAAGGCATGGGAGACAGTAAGATGTTTTATTTTAATCCCTTGGGCTGCTAGAGCAGTAGCTACAGCCTCAACATCCTTTTGTTTGCCAGAGAAGACAATGCTCTCTGGCCCATTGATGGCAGCAATGGAAACCCCTGATGCTTGAGAATTAATAACCGCACGAACCTTTTGCTCAGATGCGATCGCTGAAACCATAGCACCTCCAGCAGGTAATGCCTGCATCAACCGCCCTCTTTGGGCAATCAGCTTTAGTCCATCTTCCAGACTAAATACTCCGGCAATACAAGCAGCGACATATTCCCCCACACTGTGACCCATGATCACATCCGGTCTAATGCCCCATGATGTCCAGAGTTGAAATAGAGCATATTCCAGTGCGAACAAGGCTGGTTGAGTGTAACCCGTTTGATTGATGAGGTTATGGTTAGATGATTCTATATTTTCTAGGGGATACAAAATCTCCAATAAAGGTGTTTCTAGATAAGCCCGCAGAATGTCATCACAGCGATCGATCGCTTGGCGGAAAGTTAGTTGAGTCTCATAAAGTTGACGACCCATACCTAAATACTGAGATCCTTGGCCTGTGAAGAGGAAAGCAATTTTTCCCATTTTATCTGGTGCTTTAACTACCCCCATACATACTGGGTCGATCGTTGTTAATTTCTCCCGAAGCTCCGTTGCAGAATCAGCTACAATTGCTAAACGATGCTGAAAATGCTTGCGACCAGTATTTGCTGTAAAACACAAATCTGCCACATTTATATCATCTGTAGATTCTATATGGCTGACATAACGTTCAACCAGTTCCTCAAGCGTGTTTTCAGTTTTCGCCGATAAGGTCAGAAGATGTAAGGGACGCTCTCTATTCTCCCTTTCCTCTTTCATTTTTCCGTTTGCTGGTGCTTCTTCCAATACCACATGGCAATTGGTTCCCCCCATCCCAAAGGAACTTACCCCAGCACGACGGGGAGTCCCATTCCTAGACCATTCTGAGAGGGCAGTATTGACATAAAAAGGACTATTGGCAAAATCAATGTTGGGATTAGGCTGCTTAAAATGTAAACTTCCAGGAATTTGCTTATGTTTGAGGGCTAGCACGGTTTTGATTAATCCGGCAATCCCAGCCGCTTCCGCTAAATGTCCGATATTGGTTTTAACAGAACCAATTGCACACCATCCATTCTTTGGCTTTGTTCCATTTCTTTGACCTATTTGACGAAATGCCTGGGTTAATGCCGACATTTCAATCGGATCACCCAGAGCCGTTGCGGTTCCATGGGCTTCTACATAGGTGATCGTCTTGGGATCAACCTCTGCTCTAGTTAGGGCTTCAGTAATCACGGCTGTTTGACCTTCAACCCCAGGAGCACTATATCCAATCCGTAAGGCTCCGTCATTGTTCACTGCTGAACCTTTGATCACTGCATGAATAGTATCGCCATCTTCAATTGCCTTCTCCAATAGCTTGAGGATCACAACCCCTGCAC
Organism: Xenococcaceae cyanobacterium MO_234.B1; assembly: GCA_030064915.1. Taxonomy (GTDB): domain Bacteria; phylum Cyanobacteriota; class Cyanobacteriia; order Cyanobacteriales; family Xenococcaceae; genus JASJCP01. Next base: position 4,910 of record JASJEK010000037.1, on the reverse strand, counting down.
CATTACCAAACAAAGTTCCTTGAGCATCAGCATCAAAGGTACGACAATGCCCATCCGGAGATGCGATAGATCCCTCTTCATAAAGATAACCCACTTTTTGCGGGGCTACGATCGCAACGCCTCCAGCGATCGCCATATCGCATTCCCCCGTCAACAAACTTTTACAAGCGGAGTGTACGGCAACCAAGGACGTAGAACAAGCGGTTTGGACATTCAGACTTGGACCCCGCAGATTGAGCTTGTAAGCAATTCGAGTCGGTAAGCCAAAAGAGGCATTGCCCAACCTCACCTGCATATCAACCAGGGATTCGAGCATCGTCCGATGACTAGAAAAACCCCGATTGGGATGCACATTGTTGAGCAAGTAAGTATTAAAGCCAGACCCCACGTACACACCAACTAACCCCGGATATACTTCTGAATTGTACCCCGCATGTTCAAAGGCTTCCCAGGCACATTCCAGCAAAACTCGCTGCTGTGGGTCTATCAGTTCCGCTTCCCTCCTACTGTAGCCAAAGAAGGATGCATCAAAACGATCGATATCAGGCAAAATTGCACCCGCTTTTACATAGTCTGGATGACTGGATATTGTAGGATCGCTGACTTCTAATTCCTCATCGGCAAAAAAGGAGATTGATTCCACCCCATCCCGGAGATTTTGCCAGAATTCCTCTAGGTTACTAGCTCCTGGAAACCTTCCAGATAAGCCAATGATGGCTATGTCCCCGCTGAGTTTAGCTGTTGGTGCCTGGTGCTTAACCGCAATTCTTTCAGGTTGTAAGGGTTGTTTGCCGTCAGTCGTAGAGTCGTTTAAATGTTCGACTAGGGTACTGATAGTTGGGCACTGAAATAACGTAACGATGGACAAATCGCCTCCAAAGCGAGCGACTAATTTGCGATGGGCTTGGGTCAAGAGCAAGGAATTACCACCGAGATCAAAGAAATTATCGTAAATGCCAACATCTTCCAACTGGAGCACCTCTTTCCAAATGGTAGCGATCGCTTGTTCAATCTCCGACTCAGGCGCCACTAACTCTACGTCCAACTCCCGCCGCCGCACATCTGGAACGGGAAGGGCTCGACGGTTGATTTTCCCATTGGGTGTCAGGGGCATTTCATCGAGTACGACAAAGGCTGCTGGCACCATATAGTCCGGTAACTGTTCTTTCAAATAACTCCGCAAACTCGGTTCCAACTTACCAGCGATCTGGGTTTTTAAGGGATTATTGCCATAAGTTTTCCAGGGTTGAGACGACAGTGGAGTGCTGGGATAAGTAGCCAAGGGGCATGTATGTTGCCCTCGCTGGAATACCACATCGTAGTATTGGAGAGTATCTACCCCAGAGCTATATAGGTAAGGGGTATAGCCGAGTTCCTGACTCATCTCCCACCATGTTTCTGGCTCAATTCCTCTGCCACTCAGATGCCCTAGGGTTTGACATAAATCTGCGACAGTGCCTGATTCATCTCGCTCCAGGGACTCGATCAGCTTGATAGGTTCAACTAAGCGAGGATTGAGAATTCCCTTGATCCCCAGTACCTCAATCTGAGTTTGGAGGAATTGACGGACAGATGCCACACTCAGGTCATTCTGCTGCCAATCTAACCAATGAATATCTGGGTCAGGACCCACTTCCTTGACAATGTGGAGGATGACATCGTAGCGGAATCGGGTTAGTTCATTGTCATCCCGTCCTCGTTTAAGCTGAATTTCCACATGGCTAATTTGGGGAACTCTTTGTTTTAAGGCAACAAAGAATTCTGGAGCAATCGTTAAATCTTTTTCAGCCCTTAAACTCTTCTGTATCCGTTGCCGTAACTCTCGACCAGAAAGAGAATCAGGGGCTTTATGGAGCTGAATATCAGCATGAAACGCCTCTAACCATGAGTAATTACGAACATCACCGACGAAAATAAAGCCACCTGGGGTAATCCGTTTGGCTGCTCGTTCCAATACATCCGCCAAATAGTCAACACTGGGGAAAAACTGGAGCACCGAGTTAATAATAACTGTGTCAATGGAATCTGGTTCAATTTCCTCAAATTTATCCGCTGTTTGTTGAGCTAAGGTTATCTTTTCCTGCCAGTTTTTCTGTTGTACATGTTGCCAAACATAACTCAGGGCTTCCTGGGAAATGTCAATACCATCATAATGCTCACAGGCTGGCGCGAGCCTAAACAACAGCATTCCAGTGCCACATCCAATCTCCAGAACTCTTGTGGGTTGGTAGGATAGAATTCGAGCAACCGTCTGTTCCACCCAGTTACGCATTTCCAATTCTGGGATTGGTTCCCCTGAATAACTATCGTTCCACCCCACCAAATTGAGCATTGGATCGGCTGAAGGGGCTAACTTACTGTAGGTGACATCAATCACATCCTGCCACTGTGCCAGTTGCTCTACCTGGGTTTGGGCATCATCCCGCTCCTTGGGCACCACATAGGCTACCAATCGTTTTTCTCCCGGAGTATCTTCCCGAGCAATAACGACTGCTTCGCGAACCTCTGGATACTGGTAACAGGCCGCTTCAATTTCACCCAACTCGATGCGGAACCCTCGAATTTTAACTTGATGGTCGATACGACCAATATATTCAATGTTGCCATCAGGCAAGTAACGAGCCAGATCGCCAGTCTTGTAGAGTCGAGATCCTGCTCGATCGCTAAACGGGTTATCAATGAACTTTTGTGCCGTTAGCTCCGGTCGATTGAGATAGCCCCTCCCCACTCCAACTCCGCCAATGTGTAGTTCTCCTGATTCACCAATGGGAACCGGTTGCAGCTCGGAGTCTAGGATATAAATCTGGGTATTGGCAATGGGGCGACCAATAGGGATACTGGTGACGTTGCGATCGCGCTGACATTGCCAGAAAGTAACATCAATAGCCGCTTCTGTGGGACCGTAAAGGTTATGCAACTCGGCATCTAGACGGTCAAAGAACCGATCTCTGAGGACAACAGGTAATGCCTCTCCACTGCAAATTACTCGTTTAAGGGAATGACACTGATCTAGCGTAGGCTCCTCCAGAAAAATTTGTAACATGGAGGGAACAAAATGCAATGTGGTAATGCTTTCCTGAATAATAAGGCGCACCAAATAAGCACTGTCTTTGTGACCGTCGGGTCGAGCAATCACTAACCGAGCACCCGCTAATAGAGGCCAGAAAAATTCCCAAATCGAGACATCAAAACTAAATGGCGTTTTTTGTAATACCGAATCTGAAGCGGTTAATTGATATCTATCTTGCATCCAGAGTAAGCGATTTACAATACCACGATGATTGTTCATCGCGCCTTTCGGCTTTCCAGTTGAACCAGATGTGTAAAGGGTATAGGCTAAATTTTCACTGTTGACGGAGCTAATTGGATTATCCTGAGATGATTTAGCGATCGCCTGCCAGTCAGCATCTAAATAAACTAGTTGAGCATCTGAAGTTGGTAATGCTGGAGCCGCCGTCTTGCTAGTCAGAACAATGGGCACTTGAGAATCGGAGAGCATATACCCCAAACGGTCTTTGGGATAGCCTGGATCAAGGGGAATATAAGCTCCTCCCGCCTTAAGAATCCCCAGCAAACCTACAACCATTTCCAGCGATCGCTCAAGGCAAATTCCCACTAATACCTCTGGTCCTATCTCCAGATGCTCTAAATAATGAGCTAATTGATTTGCTTGTTGATTGAGCTGTTGATAGGTCAGTAGCTTCCCTTCAAAAACGACAGCTATGGCATCTGGAGTCTTCTCTACTTGATTTTCAAATAGCTGATTTAGACATTGATCGAGAGGGTAATCTACTTCAGTATTGTTCCAGTCATCAAATAGCTTCTTGTCGTCTTTTCCCATCAACATAAAAACTCAGCGATTATCTTTAATTTAAGATGAGAACATAGAGACATCATTTCCTTTGCATATTCTAGAGCATGAGAAGCATAATAAACTGATTGCTAATTGGAAGCTCTATTACATTAATGATTATCTTGCGGTTTCATCGTAATTTTTATTCTTACAAACTTGGCTTACTTTCATTTGTTTGTTCATAAATAATTAATGATTGCCATCTCTAACAACAGTTCGGACAAAATTAAGCCACTATAGTTCCGTATTCATAAAGCTTGTAGTAATTGGGATGGGATTTAATCAAAGTTGGCTCAAGACCTAACTGTTCAATAAATAATTCCAGTAGATGATGATTGAGAGCACGTCGTTTGTAACTTGCCATCGAAAAGACAAAATCCTGACCAGAATCATGCCCTAAAGGATAGCGCTTCGCATATTGTCGAACAGCATCCCATTTAGCTAGATTGAGAGCAGTCAAAGAACTATCAAAATGGAAATCTAGTTTAGTAAGGTCGCGAGCCTGACAATCCGCCAAACCAGTAAACTGTTTACTATCGCGAAACAAAAATTCTATCTGGAAACGAGCTTTGTAGTAGAGATAGATCGAATAGGCATCTAGTCCAAGGTCCGTGGAGAATAAAAGCACATAACTGATTGAATTAGAGTTGATTTTTTTCTAGGATGGCAAAATTGACTGGAGTTAGACCGAAATCTTCAGTAAACTGAAAGGAGCGAAACTAACGACATTTTAAGAAGCTCAATATCGAATAGGCGATAGATTTTATATAAATTCGTTATCAGCTAAATCTTCTGCAATGCCAATTGCATAATCTTCTCAAAAATTGTTTTCCCCTATAGGTGTACGCCTGGCGAGTTTTGGATAATTGATTCAGAGACAGTAACTAAGACTTTTCTTCTCCAAAGTGTTGAGCTAAATTTTCTGGGGCCAAAACGGCGGTGTATTTTTCTGCTAACTCTGGAGTTGCTAATTCTAATAACAGGGAATTTTCCACCCAAAACTCAATGATCTCAAAGTGACCGCGACTACAACGTAGGCATCTCCATCCTTCTCGTT
>JASJEK010000331.1 GCA_030064915.1 Xenococcaceae cyanobacterium MO_234.B1 | reverse complement strand
CTAACGTCATTTTAGTCAGCAATAATTACTTTTTTTCTTAATTACATTATCTGATTCTTCTCTCTCATTTAAAATAGGATTGCTATATAGATTAATTAGATGGAATGCACCATTCACACAGACTCATGCTGTACAGTGACTAATTAAATGACATCGAGACAAATTATCGTCGTCAGACTAGAAGTTTTACAATGAAAGCATTACAGCAATTTTATTCAAAAATATACTCTATTATAGTGGATTATATTAGAGACAAATTGACTGTCGCTTATTGACGAAATGACAAAATAGATGTCGTTTGTATAAAATCCAGATTTAAAGAAAAGTGACAAAATTTGTGTCGCTTTTTTATTTTGCGATAGAATAACATCATGTGTTTTTGAAATCAAATTTTTAGTTAAATGAATAACGATAAAACACTTGAACTAATTTCCGAAAAATTAGAAAGCGATTTAGACACTAAACAAGAAATCATAATTGCTTCTGAATTAGAAGGAACAGCCAAGATTAGGCTAGAAGTAATTCAAAGCCTTCTAGAACCATGCGATCGCTCTGAATATGGAGAAAGACTTAGAGTAGGAGCTAAAAAACTGGGTGTCTCAGTTCGTTCTGTGCAGCGACTATTTAAGAAATATCAGGAGCAAGGGATAACGGCTTTAGTATCTACTAGCAGAGCCGATAAAGGAAATCACCGCATTAGTCAGTTTTGGCAGGATTTTATTCTCAAAACCTACAAACAAGGTAATAAAGGCAGTAAGAGAATGAGTCCCAAGCAGGTTGCCTTGAGAGTCCAAGCTAAAGCAGCAGAAATTGGAGATAATAAGCCTCCCAGTTATAAAACAGTGTTGAGAGTAGTTAAGCCAATTCAACAGAAGAAAGAGAAAAGTATTCGTTCTCCTGGTTGGCAAGGCACAACTTTGTCAGTGAAAACTCGTGATGGTCAAGATATTGGGATTAATCACAGTAATCAAGTTTGGCAATGTGACCATACTCGTGTCGATGTTCTCCTAGTGGATAGACACGGAGAATTGATTGGTCGTCCTTGGTTGACTACTGTAATCGATAGCTATTCTCGATGTGTGATGGGAATCAATCTCGGTTTTGATGCACCAAGTTCTTTAGTAGTAGCTTTAGCATTACGCCACAGTATTTTGCCGAAAAATTATAGTCAAGATTTTCAATTACATTGCGATTGGGGAACTTTTGGTTTGCCAGAATGTTTATTTACTGATGGAGGAAAGGATTTTCGTTCTAATCATTTGGAAGAAATTGCTGTCCAATTAGGTTTTGTTCGCAAGTTAAGAAATCGCCCTTCTGAGGGAGGTATTGTCGAGCGTCCTTTTAAAACTTTGAACCAATCTTTGTTTTCTACTCTTCCTGGCTATACTGGCTCTAACGTTCAGGAGCGTCCGAAAGATACAGAAAAAGATGCCAGATTGACTTTGAGAGATTTGGAAAAGTTGATCGTGCGTTTTATCGTTGATAAATATAATCAAAGTACTATTGCAGGAAAAGACGAACAAACACGCTATCAGCGTTGGGAAGCAGGATTAATTAAAGAACCAAGAATTATCTCTGAACGGGAATTAGATATTTGTTTGATGAAAACGGCAAGACGTACTGTTCAAAGAGCAGGACATTTGCAGTTGGAAAATATTGTTTATCGAGGAGAATATTTAGCTGCTTATGCAGGAGATATTGTCAGTGTTCGATACGATCCTCAAGACATAACTACTATCTGGGTTTATCGTCAGGAAGGAAGCCAAGAAGTATTTTTGACCCGCGCTCATGCTTTGGGATTAGAAACAGAAGAATTATCTCTAGATGAAGCAAAAGCTAATGCTAAAAGGCTGCGAAAAGCCAATATGGATATCAACAATGAATCTATTTTGCAGGAAATTGTGAAACGAGATGCTGTTGTTGAGCAGAAGAAAACTCGTAAGCAAAGACAAAAAGAAGAACAAAGCTATAAAAAAAATTCTCCACAAAAAGTTATTCACGAAGAAATTGAATCAGAGGAAACAGAACACGATATTTCTGAAAATATTGCTGATGTGGAAGTTTGGGATTTTGAAGAATTACAAGATGAGTATGGATGGTAAATAATGAGTGAAGCTAAGGAAATCGCACAAAAACTGGGAAAAATCGAATCAGATGAAGAATGGGTACAACAAGAGATTGCTCGTCTTAATCGTAAAAGTATTGTGGCTCTTGAGCATATTAGAGAATTGCATGATTGGCTAGATGGTAAGCGAAAATCAAGACGTTCTTGTCGGTGCGTCAATGGGTGGATAAAGAAACTCCTTTTCCCGAAAGAGAATCTTTGGAATCTGCTTATCAATTGTCTTCAGAATATCGGGAATTATTCGAGCAAGTCTATAATTTGGCGCAGGGACTGATTAAGGAAGAGAATAAGAGTTTGAGTTACGCACAAAAACGGGGACGTTATTGGTCAGCTTTAGCTATTATTTGCTGTGTCATGTCTTCTCCTGCTGCTGCTGTAGCGACTTTATCTCGGCAACTAGGAAAGATAAAGGATAGAGAAGCTATAGAGGAATTAGATGAAGAGTTATCCGCTACCTATGTTTATGATGCGACGGAAACCGAAAAAGCCAGCGATATCAATCCTACTTTGGTAGTAGAACAGGTACAACAAACTTATAGTGAATCACAAAAGGGGAAATTACGAGAGTTCGTGAAAAAAGCCGAACGGCTTAAAGGAAAGCAAGATAGTAAGTTACAACAAGTTATTGGTCTAGTTCGAGATTTACTGGAGCAAGAATATAAACCAATAATTTGGTGTCGTTATATAGCCACAGCCAATTATGTAGCAGAAGCTTTAAAAAATAAGTTTGAAACTAAGAAAAATAATACTACCAGAGTAATTGCTATTACAGGGGAACAGTCGGAAGAAGAAAGAGAAATTAGACTGCAAGAATTAAAAGATTACCCTCAAAGGATCATGGTAGCTACTGATTGTTTGAGTGAGGGGGTTAATTTACAAGAACATTTTTCTGCTGTCATTCACTACGATCTACCCTGGAATCCTAATCGCCTCGAACAAAGAGAAGGAAGGGTAGATAGATATGGACAAACAACTAAAAAAGTTAAATGTATTGTTCTTTATGGTCAAGATAATCCTATAGATGGGGCGGTATTAGATGTTTTAATTCGTAAAGCTAATAAAATTCACCGCGCCTTGGGTATTAGCGTTCCCGTTCCAATGGAGAGTAATTCGGTACAAGAAGCTGTATTTAAGTCTCTATTTGACAAAGTAACGGAAGTAAAACAATTATCTTTATTTCCTCCCGAAGTAGAGCAATTAACCTTAGATTTGGTTGTTAATGATGCTCCTATTGTGGAAGTACACCAGAGTTGGGATAGGGCAGTAGAAAGAGAAAAACAAAACCGTACTCGCTTCGCTCAAAGAGCCATTAAACCAGAAGAAATAAAGCAGGAATTAGAGGAAAGCGATCGCGTATTAGGCAGTCAAGATGATGTCAAAGAGTTTGTGCTTAATGCTTGCGAGAGATTAAATTGTCCTCTAGTTAAGAAGAAACAAGGCTGGCTTTTATCTAGTATTCCCCAACAGCTTGAGTTTATTCTCGGTCAAGAATCTCGTTTACTTACTTTTGACTCTCCCGCACCAGAAGGAGTTGAATATATCGGGCGCAATCATCCCCTTGTCGAAGGATTGGCGAGATATTTATTAGAACAAGCTTTAACTAACACTGAATCTCCCGTTGCTTCCAGATGTGGTTTTACCGTTACCAATGCCGTAGATAAGCCAACCACAATTTTACTGCTTCGCTTGCGCCATTTGTTATCTAGTCCTAGAAATCAGGACTTATTAGCTGAAGAATGTTTAATCAGGGCTTTTACAGGTTCTCCTAACAATCCTCAATGGCTATCAGAAGATGAAGCAATTTTTCTTTGGCAACAAGTTGAACCTAAAGAGGATTATCTCTTGGTTAGAATGCAAGCAACTATGGAAAGAGTTGTTTCTAGCTTGCCAGATTTAGAAGGGAAATTAGAAGAAATTGCATTATCCAGGGCGGAAGTCTTACACGAATCCTATCAGCGAGTAAGAGCCATCACCAAAGAGGGGACGGTGAAAGTTCAACCCCAGTTACCGATGGATATTTTGGGGGTTTATTGGTTACAGCCTGTCTAAAAAGTAATAAGTAATAAGTTTTAACGATTATGAATACTGCTACTGCATATCAGATTGAAGGAAATTTGATCGGTTTTGACCTCACTACAGAACTTATTTCTGGGGATTTTAAAGGTCAAACTTCTCCCGATTTTAAGTTAGAAAAAACCCAGAAGTTAGAAGATGAAATTGCGATCGCCTGGGGTTATGCAAAAGCCTATTGGACTGAGTTTCAAGTCAAACTAGCTCAAGATAAAACCGATACAGCTACCTCTACCACTAGAGAAATTTGGGCGGTTCGCCTTTTAAAATTACTGGGTTACGAGCCAACTTATCAAGCTAAAGCGGAAATTGTTGAAGGTCAAACTTTTGCTATTTCCCATCGTGCCGAACCAGGAGAAGATAAACCCCCAGTACATATTATTGGCAGTCGTCTTAAGTTAGAGCAAAGGGCGGGAACACCCAGATTATCAGCCCATGCTTTGATGCAGGAATATCTCAATTGTACGGAGCATTTGTGGGGTGTTATTACCAATGGTTTGCAGTGGCGGTTATTGAGAGATTGTTCTTTGATGACTCGTTTATCTTATATCGAGTTCGATCTAGAGCAAATTCTCAAGAATGAAAACTATGCCGAATTTGGTTTATTTTATCGCTTGTTTCATCGTACTCGTCTGCCAGAAGGGATGGATGACTGTGATAAGTGCTTGTTGGAGTTTTATCACCAGCAAACTTTACAGCAAGGGGGACGAGTACGCGATCGCCTGAGAGATGGGGTAGAAGAAGCTCTCAAAATATTGGGTACAGGCTTTTTACAACACCACAAGAATCAATTTCTCAGAGATAAAGTTGCTCAGGGAGAATTGTGTGAAAAAGATTATTACCGTCAGTTATTGCTTTTAATTTATCGTCTGCTGTTCTTAATGGTAGCATAATCGCGCAATATGCTGTTAATCGGCGAAGATGAACAGAAAGCAAGAATTTACACTGAATATTACAGTATCGAACGTCTCAGAGCTTTAGCTGAACGCCCTATGTACGGAAAAGAAGGGTTTCAGGATAAATGGCAGGGTTTACTGATGACTTTCCGTTTATTTGATGAAAATTGGCGGGGAGAATTATTGGGTTTATCTCCTCTCAATGGAGATTTATTTGGTTCTTCTGTATTAGAAACTTTAGAACAGTGCAGCATTGATAATTATGATTTGCTGCGAGGTATTAAAAACCTATCTCTTTACACGAATAAGGGTCAACTGCGACGGGTTAACTATGCAGCTTTAGACGTTGAGGAGTTGGGTAGTATATACGAATCACTTTTAGACTTTGCGCCTAAATTTGAAAAACAGCAAGGAGATTATCAGTTTAAGCTAGTTACAGGTAGCGATCGCAAAACTACTGGTTCTTACTATACTCCTCCAGAGTTAGTGGCACAGTTGATTAAAACTGCTTTAGAGCCTGTAATTGAGGAGAGATTAAAAGAGGTTCAATCCTTAGCCGAACAGGAAGCAGCATTACTCAGTTTAACCGTCTGCGATCCTGCTTGTGGTTCAGGGCATTTCCTCCTCGCAGCAGCCAGACGAATTGGTAAAGAGTTAGCCAAGGTACGCACAGAGGAAGCACAACCAGGAGTTGAACCTATTCGCACCGCTATCAGGGATGTAATTCAACACTGTATCTATGGAGTCGATCTCAATCCCTTAGCAGTAGATTTGTGTAAGGTGGCATTGTGGATCGAGGGTTTTAATCGCGGTAAACCCCTTAGCTTTCTAGATCATCGGATTAAGTGCGGTAACTCTTTAGTTGGGGTATTGGATTTAGATTGTCTCAATGATGGTATTCCCGACAATGCTTATAAAGCCGTTACTGGGGATGATAAAAAACTGGCAACCCAGATTAAAAAAGAGAATAAACAGCAGTGCAAAAATAAAGATCAGTTAGTAATTCCCCTGGAAAACTTAGAAAAACAACGATCGTATTACGGAGAAGTGCAAAGCGCGGTCGCACAATTACCAGAAGATAAAACAGGGGATATTAAACAAAAACAACAGCAATATCGAGATACCAGAAAAGAAACCCCTGATAATCCTTGGTGGCGCCATACTTCTGCTTGTAATCTCTGGACGGCAGCCTTTTTTACCCCTTTAACGGAACAGAAGTTACAGTTATTGCCCACTTCCTCGGCGTTGTTTCAACTGCTACAGGGGAATACTACAACTCAAAAGATAGTTGATGCTGCCAATAAATTAGCTAAAGAAAAGCGGTTTTTCCATTGGGCGTTAGAATTTCCTGAAGTATTTGAAAATGGGGGGTTTTGCTGTGTGTTAGGTAATCCACCCTGGGAAAGAATTAAGGTACAGGAAAAAGAGTTTTTTTCTTCCAGAAATATAAATATAGCTAGTTCTGATAAGGCAAAGAGAGCAGATTTAATTAAGCAACTAGAAGTCGAAGATCCCAAATTATTATCAGAGTTCAATGAGGCAAAATATGATGCTGAAGCACAGAGCAAATTTATTAAACATTCAGGCAGATATTGTTTAACTGCTGTAGGCAACTTCAATACTTATGCAATTTTCACAGAAAACAGTTGGCTATCTGTGAATAAAAAAGGAAAACTGGGATATATAATTCCTCCAGGAATTGCGACTGATGATCCGACCAAACTATTTATTCAAAATGTTATAAAGTCATACTCCTTGGAAAGTTTTTATGATTTTACAAATAGAGGTTATATTTTTCCTTCGGTAGAAAGTACTTTTTCTTTTTCTCTATTAACACTGTCTAAAAACAAAGTTAAAACCTTATCTTTAGCTGCTCAACTTTGGAAAATACAAGACTTAGCCAAAAAAGAAAGAATTTATAAACTTGAAGTCAAAGACATTTATACATTAAATCCTAATACTCTTAATTTACCTATTATCAAAACGAGTATAGATTTAGAGCTAATCAAAAAAATATATTATTCAAGTTCTGTATTGGTTAATGAAGAAAAAAAACAAAATTCTTGGGATATTTCTTTGTCTTTAATGTTTGGAATGTCAGTAGATTCAAAAAAATGCTGCTAGCGATTCTATGTCAATAATATTTTCGTCTCACAGTCCCGCAAAAATATCTTG
>JASJEK010000330.1 GCA_030064915.1 Xenococcaceae cyanobacterium MO_234.B1 | reverse complement strand
CCCCAACTAAAGATCGTCGGGACAAATATCGCCCTAGAAATTGTAATGGTGACGCGGGTAGTAGGTTCAAGCTTGAAAGCATAGCCAAAATAACTAAATAGAATTTAAATCCGTTTGCGGTCGGTGCGCCCGTTAACGTTAAATCAAACTGCCCAGTAACGGCGGTCTGTCGGGGGCAGAGCCTTAAAACTCTGTCTAGATAAGAGTCTATATGGGAATCCCTCGCCAATACGCGATGGGAGGTTCAAGTGGTTTCATGATATACTGCCCAAGTTTGTCTGGCTTGGGCGCGTGGGCAGGAACTGTCCTCGTTTAAGACTGCTGATGAGTCTAGCTCTACTGCTAATCCCAAGGTTCAAGTACTGGGTCGGTTTTCAGCAACTAGCTCAGGTGAAGCGTCAGAAACTCATGGCGATGACGAAGTAGCCATGAGTAGTTCATCCGTATTTAACATCAGAACTCAAATGCAGATCAATGAAACGATAATTGTATCCGCTCAACAGATGAGGGAGATAGAAGCTCGTATCTTTGCAGCAGGAATGCCCGTACCTGCTTTAATGGAGAAGGCTGCGGGATTGTGCTTCAGGAAAATTCAAACCCTCTATCCACGATCGCAATTTTCTTTAGTAGGAGTCTTAGTCGGTCCGGGTCATAATGGTGGAGATGCTCTAGTTGTGGCTCGTGAATTGTATTTTGCGGGTTATCCAGTAAAAGTCTATTGTCCCTTTGAGAAACAAAAAGAATTAACTACTTCCCATCGCAATTATGGAGCTAGTTTAGGTATTCCCTTTGTAGATACCATAGATTCTTTACAAGATTGTGATGTATTTATTGATGGGTTGTTTGGTTTTGGGTTAACGCGATCGCTGTCAGGTAAGATTGCAGAGATTGTAGATAAAATTAATAGTTGGCAAAAACCAATAGTTAGTATCGATCTTCCTTCAGGAATTCATACCGACACAGGGGAAGCATTGGGAACAGCCATTAAAGCTACTCATACTCTGTGTTTAGGGTTGTGGAAACAGGCCTTTTTTCAAGACCAAGCTCTAGAATATATTGGGACAGCAGCAAGATTAGATTTTGGGATCCCAGTAACAGATATTGAAGCCGTGATTGCTGATTCTGCTAGGGTTCAACAAATTACTAATACCCTCGCTAAACAGTTTTTACCCTTACCTCGTCCTCTTCTTACCCATAAATATCAACAGGGACATTTATTATTAGTCTGTGGCTCTCTTCGTTACGCTGGTGCAGCGATTCTCAATGGTTTAGGAGCTAGAGGTAGTGGGGTGGGGATGCTCTCTATTGCTGTGCCAAAATCCCTTAAATCTTTAGTAATAAGTCAGTTACCAGAAGCCTTGGTTATTGGTTGTCCCGAAACCTCTACGGGTGCGATCGCGGAATTACCTTTATCAGAAACAGAGTTAAATAAATTTGATACTATCACTTGTGGCTCTGGTTTAACTACCGATGCTGTTGCAGTAGTTAAACAAATATTAAAAATAGAATGTTCCCTAGTACTAGATGCGGATGCTTTAAACATTATTGCTCAATCATCACAACAGTTAACCCTGGGACCTAACATTGTTTTAACTCCCCATTTGGGAGAATTTAAACGTTTATTTCCTGAAATAGATGTTAGTAGGGGAGACCGCTTGGAAGCAGTAAAACAAGCAGCAAAACAGAGCAACAGTATTATTTTACTCAAAGGAGCTAGAACTGCGATCGCCAACCCTGATGGTTCAATCTGGGTAGTTCCCGAAAGTACTCCTGCTTTAGCTAGGGGTGGTAGTGGAGATATTCTTACAGGATTAATCGGGGGATTGTTAGCTTCTGCTAACAACTCAGCCAAAATTGAGCATTACGTAGCAACCGCAGCTTGGTGGCACGCTCAAGCAGGGATCAAAGCAGCAGCAGAGAGAACAGAGTTAGGAGTAGATGCTCGTACCTTATCTAAATATTTAGTTAAAATTTTGTAGCTAAATTTTACAATAGACCTGACAGAGGATTTCTGAATGATTTAGGATCGCAATATAACTAAAGGGACTCAAATTCAAGGTAGAAATTGTGGGAGAACTAAACACTGCGGAATTGCTCGTAAAATGTCTGGAAAATGAGGGAGTAGAATATGTTTTTGGCTTACCAGGAGAAGAAAACTTACACGTTCTTGAAGCTTTGAGAGATTCTCCAATCCAATTCATTACTACTCGCCATGAACAGGGTGCAGCTTTTATGGCTGATGTGTATGGGAGGCTTACAGGCAAAGCTGGAGTCTGTCTTTCTACACTAGGACCTGGTGCAACTAACCTCATGACAGGGGTAGCAGATGCCAATCTCGACGGTGCGCCCCTAGTCGCTATTACTGGACAAGTGGGAACAGACAGGATGCACATAGAATCCCATCAATATCTGGATTTGGTAGCTATGTTTGCTCCTGTAACTAAATGGAATACTCAGATAGTTCGTCCCTCTAATACGGCGGAAATTATCCGTAAAGCTTTTAAGCTTGCCCAAGCGGAAAAACCAGGGGCAGTTCATATCGATCTTCCTGAAAACATCGCAGCAATGGGGGTAGGGAATAGCCAACCGCTGGGACAAGATGAACGAGAAAAAACTTATGCTTCCTACAGAAGTATTAATGCTGCTGCTGCTGCGATCGCCAAAGCCAAAAAACCAGTAATTTTGGCAGGAAATGGCACAATTAGAGCCAATGCTAGCGAAGCTCTTACGGAATTTGCCACCCAGTTAAATATTCCTGTGGCTAATACTTTTATGGGGAAAGGTGCAATTCCCTACACCCATCCTTTAGCTTTATGGACAGTGGGTTTGCAACAACGGGACTTAATTAGTTGTGCTTTTGAGGAAGCAGATTTAGTGATTGCCGTAGGATACGACTTAATTGAATATTCTCCTAAAAAATGGAATCCTGAAGGTACAACCTCCATTATCCACATTGGGATTAACCCAGCAGAAATTGACAGTAGTTATATTCCTCTGGCTGAAGTAGTAGGAGATATTTCTGACTCCTTAATGGATATTATGAAACGTTGCGATCGCCAGGGAAAATCCAATCCTTCCATAACCGATCTGCGCCATAAAATCAGGGACAACTATGAACGGTATGCTAATGATGACGGCTTCCCCGTTAAACCCCAAAAAATCATTTACGATCTGCGTCAGGTAATGAAGCCAGAAGACATCGTGATCTCTGATGTCGGGGCCCATAAAATGTGGATGGCGCGACACTATCATTCTGACTGTCCCAATACCTGTATTATTTCCAACGGTTTTGCTGCTATGGGTATTGCCATTCCTGGCGCAATGGCTGCAAAATTGGTACATCCCGATAAAAGTATTGTGGCAGTGACAGGGGATGGGGGTTTTATGATGAACTGTCAGGAGTTAGAAACTGCTTTAAGAGTAGGTACTCCTTTTGTGACTCTGATCTTTAACGATAACGGTTACGGTCTGATTGGATGGAAACAAATTAATCAATTTGGACATCCTTCTTTTGTAGATTTTGGCAATCCCGATTTTGTCAAATTTGCCGAAAGTATGGGACTCAAAGGCTATCGTGTGGAATCTGCTGCGGATCTTATTCCCACTCTCAAAGAAGCCCTTGCCCAAGATGTTCCTACAGTTATCGACTGTCCCGTGGACTATAAGGAAAACCTGCGCTTTTCTCAAGAATCAGGTCATTTGACCTGTGAAGTGAATTTTGAAAACAGTAAAAAGTAAGCCAGTATGTCTGATATTTATTTGATATCTAACTAAAGTCCAATTGATATAGCAGTTTTGGATTACTTCTCTTTGCGCTTGAGGGCTGAAATAGCTCCCAAGCTACCAAGAGCCAAGAAACTAAAAATAGAGGTCGATTCTGGTGTACTAGATGGGGATTCTTGTGCTTCTACCCCCGTCGATTCTAGTGTACTAAATAGGGATTCTTGTGCTTCTACCCCCGTCGATTCTAGTATACTAAATGGGAATTCTTGTGCTTCTACCCCCACCGTTAGCCAGAAAAGTAACTCATAGGCTTGCAATAGTCGCGCGGAACGCTTGATTAAGCGAGGCTTTGCTCCGCTTCTAAGACCTTCGGCAATCACAGCGATGGCTTGTTCCTCGAAACCGGGTACCGGCGTCGCAAAAAAAGTAAAGAATGCAACGTCGTCAGCAGAAAAATTATAGGGAGATACCTGTAGTGCGTCCGCCATGCGTCCTGTGTTTTCTCCGAAGATCGGGAAGTTTAGCAGAAATGCAGCAGCGACATCGGCTTGGTTGCTGAAAGCTGCAAGTGAGGACACATAAGCCGGAAAAGCCTGTCCGCCTGCACGTGGCTCACACTGACTAAGGTTGCTTTCCCTAAGTCCCAAAGCTGCACCAAAGTCGATAATGAATTGTAATGCCATGAATTCGCCATCCAAGATGCCATTAAAGAAAGTCCCGCCCGGACTTGCGCCGAGGCGACTCACCAACAGCGCATTGCTGCGTATATCACTACTAACGATATTGAATTCCTCACAAGCAAATGCTTGCAGTTGCCCAATCGATACTTCGCCTGCCTCTAGCGCTGTTAAAAAGGGAACATTGCGAATCTGGTCTTCGACCGGCCCTAACTCGTTGCGCAGTTCTCTTACGATTCTTCGCGCTTGCCGAGTCGCCGGATCGCGGCTGGTCTGCACATTACTCTCAAATAGTTCGCTAGCGGTGGCTACCTCAATGCTAGGTCCGGTCGTTCCAAGTATGATCACAAACACCGATACTATAATTACAAACAAGTTATGTTTCATTTGAGACCTCATTTCAGGTGGTTTTAGGACCATAGACCAATGGCGCTGACTTAAGCATTCACCGTTTGGAGAATATAGGTAGGCGATCCCGAAGGGATCCGCTTCGCGGCGCGCAAGCCATTGTAAACGATCGCCTGCCCCGCAGCTTCCCTGACCGCCAAAAAGAATAATTGTCAAAGTTTAAAATTAACTGGCATATCCATTGTTGAGTAATCGGAAGATAATACAGGACTTCTTAGAGTTAGCTAACAAAAGAATTTTAAAGTTTGTTTGAAGTTAGTAATAGTTACAAATCACTTTACTCAAAATATACAAATAAGGATCAGGAATAGGTTGCCAAATTGGCAGTAATTTACGAGTAGCATCTCTTCACTACTGGTTCTTTTTTCTATGAGTACTTTTTTTTCAAAGTAGTTATTTAGATTAATCGTATTTTTTGGGCATATAAGTACCTATGCAATAATTGATTACAAATTGTTGATTCTTTTGCCTATTACCTATTAGCCATTACCTTCGTTTATACTTTGAATTTAATTTTACACTACTACATATCGTGTAATTTAATTTGCATAAAGCAGGAGTCAAAAAACGTAAAGTAAATTTAAACATCCAATTCTGCTAGAGCTTTATCCACTTCCACCAAAAGCAAAGAAGAAAGGGTAATAAGTACCTATGCAAAATTAATTTAACATGATTGTGAAGCTAGGCAAGAGGAAGCGCAAGGGGACTTTTCTGGGTTTAGTGTTGAATTTCCAGTAGTTGATGGTTCTGTTGAAGTCCCCTTTCCACGGCAAGAGGCAACAGGGAATATAACTAAGTAGTAAATATATAAATAATTTCGCCTACCTACTTAAATTGATTATCAATAGCTAATTATTCAGTTTTTTTGTAAGAAGTGCAAGATGTAAGTTCTAAAAGTGTTACCCTAGGGGGCAAAAGTTTTTTTTAACCAAAGGGGAGTTTGAGGGGCTGTAATTCCCGCTCTCTATCCGTAGGATGAGAGTCGGGATACACGGACCTCTCAAACAAATTATAATGGACGGGGCTTACAAGGGCGCGACGCAGGTTCGCGCCACAGCCCCTCCTCGATGCCTTTATAATTTGTAATTTACTGAAAATAAAAAGTGTAGTAGAATAATTTGTATGATACTAAACTACACTTATAGAATTTATCCTGATGCTGCGCAGCAAGAGCAACTACTAGAGTGGTTTGAAACTTGTCGTGTCAGTTATAACTATGCGCTCAGAGAAATCAAAGATTATATTGGTTCTCGCAAGTGTGCCATAGACAGGTGTAGTTTGGTATCAGAATATATCATGCCTCCTGATTATCCGTTCCCTGGATACGGGCAACAGCAAAACAACCTACCGCCAGCTAAGAAGAAGTTCCCTCGGCTCAAAGCGGTTCCCTCGCAAGTACTGCAAACTAATATCCGAAGACTGCATGATGCTTGGGATTTCTTTCGAGACAGAGGTTATGGTTTTCCTAGATGGAAAAAATATGGGCAATTAAAGTCAATACTTTTTCCTCAATTCAAAGATAATCCTGTCACTGGATACCATGTAAAATTACCTAAGCTTGGTTTAGTGCAGATTAATCTGCATCGACCAATACCAGATGGTTTTGTGGTCAAGCAAGTCAGAGTACTGAAAAAAGCTAAAGGTTGGTATGCTGTTATCGCTATTGGTTCGGATATTGAGATACCCGACCCCGTGCCTCATGGTCACTGTATCGGTGTTGATGTAGGCTTGTTATCTTATTGTGCTACTTCTGATGGTTTTGTCGAGCCAGGACGCAAGTTTTTCAAGAAACTGTACAGTCGGCTGAAAGTGCTACAACACAGATTGTCTAGGAAACAGAAACGCAGTGCTAACTACGAAAAAGCCAGGAAGAAAGTAGAAGCAATGCACAATCATATTGCCTTTGTTCGTAAAAACTACCAATTCAATCTTGCCCATAAATTATGTGATATGGCAGATACTATCTTCCTCGAAGATATTGACTTCCGTATCATGGCAAAAGGATTTTTAGGCAAGCATACGGTAGATGCTGCTTTCGGTCAGTTTAGACAGATACTCAAGTATGTCGGCAAAAGACGAGGTGTCTTTGTCGATGAAGTAGATCATCGTGGCAGTAGCCAGACCTGTCCCAATTGCCGTATTGAAGTCAGGAAAGAACTAGAGGATAGGATACATTCTTGTCCTGAATGTCTGTATGAAGTCGATCGTGACGTAGCATCGGCTCAAGAATTATGTAACAGAGGCATAGAAAAGCATAGTACCCAAGGACTTTGGGGGAAAGAAATAGACTGTCAAGTCAAGGGGCTGCGGGCGGAATTTACTTCCGCCCTTTAAAAGCCCCGTCGGGCTGTCGGGGGCATTTTGCCTAGATAAG
>JASJEK010000093.1 GCA_030064915.1 Xenococcaceae cyanobacterium MO_234.B1 | reverse complement strand
AGTTGTAATAATCCTTGAGCTTTTGCTGTTTCTAAAACTCCTACAGAATTGGCACGTTCCTTAATAAAATTGAATCCGTAATTAACTGCCACAGAAAACCCAATCTTAGCAGTTTCTTGTATCTGATAATAGTATTTTAAATAGCTGGGAGTAATATGAAACCCAGGCAAAGTATCCCCTAATTTATGAACAGGTAAGTCACTAATTAGACAGTGAAACATTCCTAAACCATAACCAATTTCCTGAGCGTGTTCTAAATTTTGTACCCGATCTAAACAAAGAGAATTATCAATAAAACTCATAGCACGCCAAAAACAAGCTTGTTCATCTAGGTAATGATGTTGTTTATTTTCCGTTAGTAATATCCTGGGGATTTTCCAACAGTTATCTGCTGATAATTTGTCTGTAATATGATTACTCAAAAGACAAATATTATCCATTACTAATTTGGGTTGAGAAAATACTTGAGTATTCAGGCGTTGTAAAATACAGTAAGGTTCTATCTCTGAATCCGTCGTTACCAAAAAAGTATGATTAATATTACCGCTGCCATACTCTTGGATGTTAATAATTGTTTTTTGAGGTAGAAATTTCTTTGCGATCGCAATTATCTCAGACACCACTATTTCTAAATTGATATTAAGCTATATTATTAGTTAAAAGCTATTAGTATTTTTGTCGCGACGTTCCCTGGAACGGCTCTACATTGTTTAAAATTCCTAATTTATATTGGTATTCTGTGCTTATACTTTTATCCTTATAAGTAAGATAAACTAAAGCGTAGCGTATTGATCGCATAATCTAATAAGGGCGATCGCGTACGCGCCAGGCTCTCGCCTGTCCAGGCAGCACCTGCTTTCAGCAGACCACGCAGCACTGCCGAAGGGCAGATTTCTGCTCTTGAACAACAATTAAATATTCTCTATTATTTATTTTGGAGCAAGAACAATGACAGAATTATCAAATCAGACTTGTGTACCCTGTAGTGGTAAATTGCCCCCAGCAACAGCAGAAGAAATCGAAGTTTTTAAAACCCAAGTTCCTGAGTGGGACATTGTCACAGAAAATAAGGAACTACACTTACAACGAACTTACAAGTTTCCTGATTTTAAAACTGCCCTTGCTTTCACTCAATCAGTAGGAGAAATAGCAGAACAAGAAGGACATCATCCTGCTTTACTTACAGAGTGGGGAAAAGTTACCGTCACTTGGTGGACTCATGCTATCAAAGGATTACATCAAAACGATTTTATTATGGCAGCTAAGACCGATCACTTGATGAATTCTATGAAATGAAATTCTCTGAATTGAACGGAAAATCAGTCCCTATTCTACCACTAGTTTTCGACGCGTTTCCCTTGCGCTAAGCAAGTGGTAGTAAGGGCGCAGGCACTCCACCGATACAAAATCGATAAATTATCTTCATGCTAAATTAACCAAAACAAAAGTTTGTTCATGATACTATAGCCTTAGTTTAGCTAATCGGCATAAATAACTAAATGTCAACTAAATGTCTTCAACCTCTAATTGAGCGACGGTAATAGCATCAAAAGCAAAAGCTAATACAATAGGCATTGGATTACCTAGGACAGAACATAAAATAGCCGCTGTCACGCTTAAAACAGCAGCGATAGTTAACAATCGTTGTTCGTCTTTGGTCAACCCTTTTTCTGCTTTGATCGTTCTCAAAACTGGTTGGGGAATAGGCTCTGGCATTACTGCATTAGGAGGAAAAGCCCAGTAGTGATTGTAACGTTCTCTGAATAAATCAGTCCAACCGTTGTTATCGCACCATTCTTGGATCCAAACGTCGTGAAAATGCCTCATAGGAACTTAGCTTGATGATTAATTAGCTTATCGTTTTGATAAATCTTAAAAATATCTAATCTTTTACATTTATCGTGTAATAAAGGTAGCAAAATCACCCGAACTTTTGAATAGATATTAAAAATTGCTTAATAAAGCTTAAATGAAATCAACTTTTTGCCAATTATTCTGAGTATTTTTGCTTAAAAAACTGCTGTTCCCCTTAACTTATCTTTACTTTGTGCTAGAAATAGTTAATATATTTGTAGCACATTTTCACTACAGTTAATACTTCTTTAGTAATAGCTCACTACAAACATAGTTAAGTTTGATATCCCAAGGTTCTGTTGGTAATTGAGGCAAATAAGCAAAATCAAAAACAACACCCAATGTAGGAATATTTTGCCATTCAGCAGAGCTTAAAAGACGATCATAATAGCCTAAACCATAGCCTAAACGATATCCCCAAGAATCACAGGCAACAGTAGGAACAATAATTAAATCTACAGCTTCAGGTTGCACTTTAGGTGCATCAGCTAAAGGTTGTTTGATTCCATATTTTCCCCGTTGCAAAGGTTCTCCTGGCTGCCAAAAATGCCATACTAAAGTAGTTTCGACACAGACAGGAAATCCCCATTTTTTATCAGTAGTAAACAAGTAACTAATATCTGGTTCTTGACGAAAACTAAAATAAGCTAGAACTGTTGTAGCTTCTTGAAATAAAGGAAAAGCTAAAATGCGATCGCATATCTGTTGATTTTTTTCTTGCCATTCTCGTGGAGAAATAGCCTTTCTCTGAGCTAAAATTCTTTGACGTAATTGAGATTTATCTTTCAATATAAGATTTATAGAGCTGATTGTTGATTGTTTACTGATTACTGCTTACTGTTTACTGATTACTATTTTTTCCAAGGCAATTTTGTTCCCATTTCTGTTAGTGCTGAAAAAACTAAATAGAGAATAAGAACAGCTACACCAGCTAAAAACAGAACTAAATCATTATTCATCAAAAAATTATCTAAATTTGAGGTTATTTCTTGACAGTTGGTCGAGTTTGGTCACTCCCATAAGTTTCATATCTCTCTCTATTTCATTCTTCATATTAGAGATAGCTTTTTCAACTCCTGGTTGACCACCAGCCGCCAAGGCATACAAATACCATCTTCCACCAGAACAGGCTTTAGCCCCAACTGAGAGTGCTTTAAGAACATGGGTTCCTCTTCTGATCCCGCCATCACAGATTACATCAATTTGATCCCCAACAGCGTCTACTATATCTGCTAACTGATCGAAAGGCGATATACAACCATCTAGTTGACGACCACCATGATTAGAAACCATTATTGCATGGGCTCCTATGTCCACTGCCCTTTTGGCATCATCAACACTCATTACACCTTTGAGGCAAAACTTCTTACCCCATTTTTGATTAATTTCTGCCGCATCCTTCCAGTCCATTGATTGATCGAGCATGGTACTAAAATAATCTCCTATTGATACTGCTATGTTTGTTCCTTTCTGAACATGTTGTTCTAATTGGGGTAAACTAAATTTCTCCCGTAACAAATAATTCAATGACCAACTAGGATGTAGGGCAAAACTGATTAAACTTTTCCAGGTAAGTTTGGGAGGCGTAGTGAATCCTGTCCAAAGATCTCTTTCTCTGTTTCCGCCAGTGATTGTATCAACAGTCAAAGCTATAGCATCAAAGTTGGCCTCTTTACACATCTCGATCATTGCATCGTTTAAAGCTTTGTCTTTGTGATAATAAAACTGGAACATCTTTGGTGTTGATATTGTTTCACCTATCTCTTTTAAACTGACTGTACCTAAACTTGAGACCCCAAACATGGTTCCATATTTTTCCGCAGCTTTGGCAACTGCTCGTTCACCATCATAATGAAATAGTCTTTGTAATGCTGTTGGTGAACAAAATATAGGAATATCAATTTTCATTCCCATTACTTCAACAGAAGTATCTATTTCTTGAACTCCTGCTAAGACATTGGGAATAAGATCGCATTGTTCATAGGCAGAAGTGTTTCTTCTGTAAGTGACTTCATCATCTGCTGCCCCGTCTATGTAGTGAAATATCGGAGAAGGTAATTTTGCCTTAGCGAAAGCTCTAAAATCATTTGTGTTACGGCTATCTGCTACACTCTTAAATAATTTTAAATCGATCATCTTCGTAGTCTACTTTCACCTCTAATTTTTCTGTTCTTACTTAAATCTACTACTTCGTCAACGGACGTGACCTGGTACGTCCCTACGAATTCCGAACTTTCCTCCTATCTATCATTTCAAAATTGACAGACTACTACCTTCCCAGCTTATTAGGAATTCCCTCACAACCACCAGGTATGGTATTGCGACTTTTTTCGCCACACCAAGCACAAAGATAATAACGCTGTTCCCCACTCAATCTTTTGACTCCTGTAAAATTGGCTCTTTCTACTACCACTCCTGTATATTCTCCTGTTTCATAGTTAGGAATTGCAGTGCGACTACGGGGAGAAGCTGTTTCTGGTGAACCATAATGTAGTTGTGTTCCTTTAAAATCTGCCCCTGCTAAATTAGCTTCATAGAGTATGGTGCGAGAAAGATTCGCTTTCACCAGATCGGAGCGACTCAAGTTAGCTCTTACCATATTGGCATCACTTAAATCTGTCCAGCGTAAATCTTGACATGATAAATCTGCTCCTGCAAGCATCACTCCTAAGCTAACTACTCTAGTACCATATAGACGCTCTTCTGCGTAGCCACCAGAACCATCGAGCATAGGTCTACCTAATCTATTATCTCGCTTTAAAGGAGTTAATAACCGTGATTGGGACAAAAAACGAATGACTTTAGCTTTTCCTGCTGCATCAACACTGGATAAAATAGCTGCGGTGCGTCCTTCTGCGATCGCTCTTTCTTGGGGCCAATCTTCTAATAATCCTTGATCATTGATAGTAAGTTCGGAAATTCCCTGAAAATAAGCATCAATGGTTTGCTGTTGAGTGATGCGGTTTTGTTGAATGGTTAAGTCTTTGGAAATGACATACTGCGCCCAAGCCACATAGACGGCAAGAATGGCAATAGAAATTTGTCCTAAAGCTCCTACCCAATCAGCCCAAGAACCAAACTCATCATACTTAAATTGAGTTAACCAGTTGCTAATTGCAGAATAAAAACCAAGATATTTAAATAATCCTGCGATCGCAACAATAAAGGCAATAAAACCGAGAATATTTTTTCTTTCTTGGGGAGTGAGAAACTTAGCAATCCATCCTCTCATAGAATTGAGGACTATTCCCATGGAAAATAGCAAAGATGCGACTGCGCCAGTGAATCCTAACCAAGACAGATCAAACCATAACCCTGTCCCCATCAATGCTAAAGCAATGATTATAAGTTGGGATTGAGACAAGTTGAATTTACGAGTTGGGTTTATTTGGGGAGTGACAATAAACGTTTTATTAATATCAGCAGCAGGTTTAACTACTTCTGAAGAAATACTAGAAGAATCAGTATGTTGTTGACTATCGTGATTCTGATTAGTCGAGGATGAGTTTGGCTCTGGAGAATCTTGTCGCTCCGTCATAGGAGTAGATGGCTATATCAATGATTTTGCTTAATTTTGGCTTATTATAAATATATTTTGCTGACAATTTTCATATTGTATCTAGACAATAATTAGGCAAGCAAGAGGTCTAGTTATTTAGATGAAGTTCTACACTTTGTTTAGTCCTCATTCCTTACCCCCAGCGAGATAGTAATGAATAACTTAAGTAAGCTTGGTCGGTTTAACCGTAGAGTTTTTTGTGCTGCTTGTATATTTGTATTGAGTTTAAGTAAAAAACAATCAGCTCATGAACTAAAAACTATTAAAGCAAATTGGTGTTGGCTTGGTGCTCTAACTTCTAGCGGAGTAACTATTAAAGCAAAGCTTAATATCGAACCCAACGAAGAGAAGAATTATATTCAAGTTATTTATAGTACTACTCCTAATTTAAGCTCTCCCAAAAGATTTAAAGCGAATTCATTAGACAAGCAGATAGCTACATTTAACCTGAATAATTTACAGGAAGATACACAATATTATTGCGTGATTACAGTAGATGGTCGACGTTATCCAGAGAAAGGAACTTTAAAATTTAAAACTGTAAAAGTTAATCAACCCTACAATTTTGCTATTGGTTGTTCTTCCTGTGCTGGTGGGACAGTATCAGGATTTTTAAATAATGGAGTCAGCAATAGCTCAATATTTGATATTATCCGCGAATATAATACTCCTCCTTTGACATTATTTATTCATATGGGAGACTTACACTACAAAGATATTAAAGTCCAAGATTTTCAAGACAAAGACATCAATAGATATAGAAAGGCTTACGATGATGTTCTATCTCAAGACAGCCAAAGAAAACTATATCAAAATATTCCCATTGCCTATATTTGGGATGATCATGACTACAGTTCTAATAATTCAGATGGAAACTATCCTGGAAAATGGTCAGCTAGTGCAGCTTATAGGGAACAAGTCCCTCACTATCCTTTGGTAGAGGCAGTGGATAAAATAAAAGGTACGGGAGGGATATATCAGTCTTTTGTCATTGGTAGAGTGCGGTTTATCATGACTGACAACCGTTTCCATCGTGATTCAGTAGACAAAGAAGATAACCCAGAAAAAACTCTTCTAGGAAAAACTCAAAAAGAATGGTTTTTCCAGGAATTGCTTGAAGGAAACAATAATCAAGGTCTTATAGTATGGGTCAATAGTGTTCCTTGGATAGCAGGAAACAATCCAGAAACCGAGACTACTGAGGCATGGGATCGCTATGCAATAGAACGAGAGGAAATTGCTAACTTTCTCCAAAAAAACCATATTGCTCAAAAATTAATCATGATTTCAGGAGATGCTCATATGTTGGCACTGGATGATGGCAGTAATAATATATATGCATCAGAAGGTGTTGCTTCTTTTCCTGTAATTCAAGCAGCTTCTTTAGATAGTATTGGCTCAATTAAAGGCGGTGATTACAGTGAAAAACCTATTAAAGGCAGAAAGCAATGGGGAGTTTTGCATTTTACAGATGATGGCCAAAAAATTGAAGTAAAAGTTGAACTAAAAAAAAAGAATGAAACCAAAATTGAAGCAATTTTTACTTTTTAGTTCCTAATAAAACTTATGTCGCAACCATCTTTTATTCCTTTGAAAATTTGCATGATAACTCATTACAACATATTAGTCTGGGTAAGCAGACTTTGTTTATGTAGGCGTGACTTTCAGCCTCATATTAAATTCCTTTATATATCAAAGGTTTTCAGGAGTTTTGTCAGTCAACCAGTCATCGAACTCACGTTAACTATAATTTTTCCCTTCGCAATGATACAGCTTATACTTATAACCTGTAACTCTTCCCCTATATTGATCCTCTTCTAAACAATTTTGTTCTGATAGTCCGGATGCAGAGAAATTCACTAACCATAGTTGAAAAGGACGAGATAAACTAGAGATTGTTTCTTGCAAAATGCGATCGCTCATACTTTCAGCTTCTCCTTCTTGATGAGCTAATAAAAACTGTGGCTGAAAAGTTAATTTGTCTTGTTTTAGTAGTTCTTGAAATTGCCAAGCTATACTCATCATTTCCCCTGTTTGTCCATGACTTTTGTGACGAGTAGCAATAATAACCGGGGTTTGTTCGGTAATATTACTATTAGCTTCTACTATAATCGGTACAATTAAATCTGGTCGTTCGACTTTTTGAAATCCATAGTTATTAATTACAGTTAAACTGCCACACAATCCCATCACTAAGCAAACAATAACAACTTTTTTTCCTTGAGATTTTATCGTTCCTTCTTGCCAAAAATAACCTAGAATAGCACCGACTAATAAAATAAGACCTGGAAAATAAATAAACTGGAATCTAGCAGATAAAGTTAGGTCTGCACCGAATATATAAGTAGGAGCTAAAATCAACGCGATCGCACTAATGATAAATCGCCACAAAATAGTAAATTGTAAGTTATTAGTACAAGCTTTAAATACTCTAATTATCTTCGGAGCCATCCACCCCAAGAAAACTAAAATTATTACTCCAGAAATAATTTCTGTTGCTTCAGAAACCCCTTCTACTGGAAGCAAAGTAAACATCGTAATTATCCAAAGTAAAAGTCTTGCTAGAGGCTTATAAAACTCTAACCAAATATTATCCTCAAATATCCAACTAGTAAGTTGATTATCAGAAATATGACCCCAAGTAAAAAACCAAACACTACAACCAATAAACGTTCCTAAAATAGCTAAATAAATTCTTTGCCAATATACTTTTAAGATATTTCTTGTCTGTTTGAGAAACTCTTGCACCCAATAACCAAATAATACTATAGCTTCTGCTACTAAAGTTAATACCAAAAAATAGTGAGTCGCCACACCAAAACTGTTGATAATAATCCAAGCAATAACTAGAGTAAGAGGAATTTTTTTCTGCTGCTTAAGATAGGTAATAGCTAAACTGAAACAGCCTAAAGAAGCCATAATCCATAACATGGCTAGTGTATAGTGTCTTGCTTCTTGAGATAAATAAATATGCCAAGGAGACACAGCAATTAAAATTGCGGTTATATGGGAGATAATCTGAGAACGAAATAGTAACCAACTTAAACTAAAGATAGCAGGAATGGCTAATACTCCTAGTAAAGTACTGAGTAATCTTCCTAACCAAATAGATACTAAATCTCCACTGTTTCCAAATAGTTTTAACCACCAATGAGTCAAAATAAAATATAAAGGCGGATGGGTACTTTCTGTAAGCAAATTATGAACTACATCTTGAATAGTAGTGTCGCTGTTTAACTGTAGAGGCGATAATAAAGTATCCAGTGAGATGATTTTATCTAAAGGAATAGTACGGAAACTATTACCTAAACTAAATACTAAAGTTGCCCATTCATCTGACCAGGGCGGTTTTAAATCTAAATTACTAATTCGTAAAATTGCCCCAACTATTATCCAGGCTAAAAGTAATAATATATAAAGTAGTATTTTTTTTTGGTATTTCATTTATCTTTTATTTCCAAATACTATAGCTTGTGCGGTATTATATTTTGTATTTTGTTCTCAAAAAATAATACTAAGTTATGTTCAAACGAATAAATAATATTATCTCGCCCAAAGGCGCAAAGAAACCGCAGAAAAAAGTTATAAACTTGAATACAACTCCCTCTAAGCAATTAGCAATCAACAATCAACAATTAGTGAACCATTTCCAACAGCGTGGTTGGATATGCACAAGACCTCTTGCATAAGTCCCATCAACCTTGGTCTCGTTATGGGCAAGCCCTGGAGGCTAAAGTAATTTAAGTTCCCCTTCCACCCCACACCCTCAAAACTCTACTTCTCGAACTAGACGAGGTTTAAGAACAATGATACAGTCTGTGACGATATCCAGGGGACTTTAGTTTAAACTTTTCATCAGGAAAACAATTGATCTCATCTAAGTCTGTAGAAGCAGAAAAATTAATCACCCAAACATCAAGAGGACGAGGTAATTTATCTACATTATTGTTTAAAGCTTCAGTTACTTTGAAAGCTGTTTCATCTCCTTCTTTATGGAGTAATAAAAACTGTGGTGGATTATATTTATCAGTAGATTTTTGGTTATACCATTCCCAAGCAATTCCCATCATTTCTCCTGTTTGTTCATGGGTTTTATGTACTATTGCAACTAAAACTGGAACTTCAGGATTAACACTCTGTGCTTCCTTAATCCCAGAAGCTACTAAATCAGGGCGGTCTGGTTTTTGATAACCATAGTTATTAATTACTGTTAGTCCTCCACACAAGCCTAATAATAGTATAATTACAACTAAGTTTTTACCTAAGAATGGGGATTTAGTTTTATTAGATTGATGCCAAAAGTAACTTAAAACACTAGCAACCAAAATCAAAATACTAGGAAAATAAAAAAACTGAAATCTCGCAGCTAAAGTAAGATCGTGATCGCCTAGATAAGCAAAAGCCAATACCAATAAAAGAGCCGATAAAATATATGTCCCAATAACTTGTTTAGTTAAATTTAATTCAACCAAATTCTCTGTTTGATGCCAATACTTCCAGACAGCAATTAACAACCCAAGCAAAACTAAAAAGATAACTATTACCGATGCAGTAGTAATTCCTAAAGATGTCCCTTCTACTGGTAACAATAAAATCATGGTACTGATCCAAGCTACCAAACGCCCCAAAGGTTCAAAAAAATCTTTACCCCAAGGATCTCCATGTCCAGTCCAATCTGTTAACTGATTATCGGGAATATGTAACCAAGTCCAAACCCAAATTAAACAACCAGCAATTGTGCCTAAAATTGCCCAACTAATTCTACGCCATCGTTGAGTAAATAAAGCCGAGTACCAGGATTTTTCCTGCTTGCTTTCTCTCCCATAAAATCCTAATAAAACTAAAATTTCTGTTACTAAAGTGAGAGCAAAAAAATAGTGAGTCGCCACTCCCAGACTATTAACAATAACCCAAATTATGATTAGAGCGATCGCAGGACTTTTCCGAACTGCTAAACACTTTATGGCAATTACTAAACAAGCTAAAGAAGCCATCACCCACAAAATTGCTAAGGTGTAGTGACGGGTTTCTTGCCCTAGATAAATTCCGTAAGGAGAAACCGCCATCAATGCAGCTGCTACTTGTCCCACTGTTCGCGAACCAGTAATCAGCTTTCCCAACGCGAAAATCCCAGGAATCCCTAGAACTCCTAGCCAAGCACTGAGAGAACGGGCTAAACCCAAAGAAACTAATCCTTCCTGACTAAATAACTTTAACCAGAGATGAGTTAACACAAAATAGACTGGAGGATGGGTACTCTCTCTCATCAAATAAGTTACTACATCCTGTGGTTCTGTTCCTTTGTCTAGTTGTAGCGGTTGTAAGAGAGTATCTAGAGAAATAATTTGCTCTAAGGGAATGGTCTTAAAACTATTTCCCAAACTAAATACCAAAGTAGCCCACTCATCAGCCCAAGGTGGTTTCAACTCTAGATTGGTTAACCGTAAACCAGTACCTACTGCAATCCACAATAGCAATAAACACCAATGCAACCAAAAATTATCTTGTTTTGACCCCATTCCCTTTCTGTCTAATTCATGCTACGCCAGACTTTATTGTATAACCGTAGTTTAAGAAACATTGCAGAATGTAAGGCGACAGCTATCTAGATCCCATATTAAAATTACAATCAACAATTTTCTCAGCCCGAAACAATGCTGAATTTCCAAATACAGTCAGATAGTGACATTCCAGCTTCTAAGCAATTATTTGACCAGATACAGTTTGCGATCGCTTCTGGGCAATATCCCCCCAATCATCGCTTACCTAGTACGCGACAGTTAGCGATGATTACAAAACTGCATCGTAATACAATTAGTAAAGTCTATCAACAGCTAGAAGAAGCGGGATTAGTCGAATCTATTGCTGGCTCTGGTATCTATGTAAAAGCCCAAGAGAGAAAAACTGTTGAGTCAGATTCACCTCTAATTG
>JASJEK010000329.1 GCA_030064915.1 Xenococcaceae cyanobacterium MO_234.B1 | reverse complement strand
TCAAGCCGTTCCAAGTTCAACAAAAATCATGATCATAGACGATTCCGCTACATTGCGTCGTACTATGGCTCTTAGTTTGCAACACCAAGGCTATCAAGTTTTACAAGCTAAAGATGGACAAGATGCCATGAAACAATTACGTAATCAATTAGAAGTCGATCTGATTGTTTGCGATATTGAAATGCCTAATATGAATGGGTTTGAATTTTTAGATTTGCGTCGTCGTGATTCTACTCTCTCAAAAATTCCTGTAATTATGCTCACTTC
Organism: Xenococcaceae cyanobacterium MO_234.B1; assembly: GCA_030064915.1. Lineage (GTDB taxonomy): Bacteria > Cyanobacteriota > Cyanobacteriia > Cyanobacteriales > Xenococcaceae > JASJCP01. The sequence continues at coordinate 6,881 of JASJEK010000329.1, read as the reverse complement.
TCGTAGTGGATTAAAACATCGTAATTTAGCAACTCAGTTGGGAGCAAATGCTTATTTTACTAAACCTTATGTTGAGCAAGAGTTCCTGAAAGAATTAAATAAAATACTAGAACCCAAAAATCTAAATAGCGCTAAGAACAACAAACCATCTTCTACTCTTCCTTTGGCATCTAATAAAAAGACTATTTTAGTTATAGATGATTCATCTGCATTACGTCATACTATGACTTTAAGTTTAGAACAGAAAGGTTATCGGGTTTTACAAGCTAGGGATGGTCAAGAAGGTTTAAATCTAATGAAGGAAAATCCTCAAATTGCTCTAGCTATTTGTGATATTGAAATGCCGAATCTGAATGGTTTTGAATTTCTGAGTAGTCGTCGCCAAAATCCTCAATTAAAACAAATTCCAGTAGCAATGTTGACTTCTCGCGATCGTGATAAACATCGTGATTTGGCTAAACAACTGGGAGCAAATGCTTATTTCCCTAAGCCTTATGTAGAAGAAGAATTTATGGAGCAAATTGAAAAATTAATTTCTAATAAAAATAGTGTAAAATAGTTAAATTCATCTTAAAATTACTTCTTATTGATTACATTATTATGGCTGCTTTTGGATCTCAGACTGTTGATTCTCTAGAATCTATCGTTGCAAAATCATCCAATTCTTTACTAAAGATAGTTGTCTTTCCTATTGGCAAGCTAACTGTAGCTTTACCTGTATATCAAGTTAGGAAAGTAATAAAAAAGACTACCGTTTATGGTAGTGGAATAACCCATGTGAATTTAACTCATATCGAAGACCAAGAAGTAACAGTTATTGACTTACATCAAAAACTATTTAAAGTTAGTAAAACTGACTTATGCAAGGGAAAAGAATATTTAATTATTACCAAAAGTTTAATTAATGAACCTTTAGGGATTGTGGTAACTGAAACTCCAACATTAATGGATATCCCTCTTTCACAAATTCGGACTATTCCTAACACTTATCGCGATGCAGACACACTAGGAATAGCTAGTCATGTAGCAGTTATTCCCCAAGAAAATGCAACAGCACAAACTATTTTTATTCTTGATTTAGAAAGACTAGTCTAAAGTGTTAATTGTTGATAGCTAGATTATTCCTTATTTCCTAGATTTCCTAGGACCTAATAAAATGTATTTTTATGGTTATAAAAATACTACATGTCTTTACCAACAACTAGACAAATAAAATAAAAATTTTTTATTAACTTTTTACCATCCTAGAATATAATTTTACCCATAGGTATATTCACGCAAGTTGCTACCTAAAAATTGTTTGTATTTATTACTTAGTCTTTCTTAGGTAATCCTAGTTCGACGATGAGAAATCCATGAAAAATGATTCAAAAATAGCAAGAAGAAAATTACTCAAGCTTGGTGCAGTTGCTTTAGGTACAGGAATAGCCAGTAAAGTAATAGATGCTTCAGCTAAAAAAGCTCAAGCCAAAGAAACACTTATTGCTCTACAAAAACTCGATCAAAATTCTACTCCAGATGAAATTTTAGAAGAATTAATCGCAGGAAATAAGCGATTTGTTGAAAATAGACCAGAAACCCCTAATCAAGACGATAGGCGCTTAAGGGAGGTTTCTACAGGTCAAAAACCTCTAGTTTCTATTCTTGGTTGTGCCGACTCAAGAGTCCCAATAGAAATTATATTTGATCGAGGGATAGGAGATCTATTTGTTGTCCGTAATGCGGGTAATATTGCTACCCCAGAAGAAATTGGTAGTTTAGAGTATGGTACAGTGATTTTAGGCTCTAAGGTATTGATGGTACTCGGCCATGAAAATTGTGGTGCTGTTAAAGCTGCTTTGGAAGGTAAGCCACTTCCGGGACAAATGGGCAGTATTGTAGCAGCAATTCAACCAGCGATCAACAGAGCCAATAAAAATGACTCGGAAGAATTTTATCTTGAGACGATTAAGAAGAATGTCTTGTTACAAGTTGAAAAGCTTTATTCTTCACCCTTACTTTACAATTTAGTCACAGAAGGCAAATTGAAAATTGTGGGAGCTTATTACAGCTTAAATACTGGGGAAGTTATTATCATAGACCAAGAGTGACCTATGATCGCGTCAAGACAAATCAGGGAAGTTGAGGGAAAAAATAACTTAATATTACTCTCCTCTCCCTTGTAGGAGAGGAGTTGGGTAAGAGGTCAAAAAGACCCCGCCGTAAAATGACTCCGCTTCCTTTGACTTTGTAAAATTAACTAATTAATTCCATTGCCCGTTTAACAAAATTCGACCCAGTTATACCGTTAAACTCCATAATCTGACTTGCACTATTACCAGTTTCCCCACGCTTCCAGGAAAACATATCTCGCTTACTATTACTGCGTAGCATAACAGGTTCTAACATCGCACTTGAACCACCAGTAACTGCGATTAAAGCATCACCATCAAAGATAGTGGCAAACTCAGCATCACTTAGGAAATTACCATCTTTTTCTGAACAAGTATTCCAAGCTACATCACTAGGACGATAGAGACGACGGGGATTAATTACAGAAACAATTTTTGAGCCAATTCCTTGAGACTTTAATGCTTCTGCTGCTTCCAAGACAGGGATAAGAGTCATGTCACCAATAACAGCAAAGATAACTTGTTTATCTCCAGGAATCTCTTGTAAAGTTACCGCGCCTTTTTCTAAACCTTCTCTAGTTTGCTCGAAAGTACTGCGAATGGGAAGAGGAGACTTACTAGCTGTAATAGTAATCCCTTTATTTTTTGTACCCAACGCCCATTCATAACAAACCTGAATACTATTGGCATCACAAGGAAACAGAGGAAAAACATTGCCATTGCGCATCATGGCTGCAAAGTAATTCTCAACCTCTGGACGTTGATGAGTCCAACCATTACGCCCTTGTTCTAATGCTCCTGCTGTAAATAAAGTTATGGTAGAAGGCGTAGAACGACGTAATTCTGCCATTGCTTGAGTGACAGTTTGCCAAATGGGAAGACCATTAATAACAAAAGATTCATAAGAACACCAGAGAGTACGCGCCCCAAATAAAGCTAAACCAGCAGCTAAACCTGCACAAGCATCTTCACTTAGAGGTTCATAAACCTGTCCTTGGGGTTGTTGAAAATACTCTTCGTCAACAGTAGGGTGAACAATTTTTAGGGCAACATTGATGTTATTAATACCTGATGCTGCGTTACCATCTGCATTGGTGACTACAAAATTGGGGTCTTTTTGTCCTACATAAGCCACAATTTCCCCCATAGCAGTAGTAGCTACTTTTTTCTCTCCCCCAACAGTAAACTCTTCTAGAGGAATTGTTCCTAAATCTGGTAAGGGTAATTCTTGTTCTGTAACTACTGTATCAACAGAAGAACCACCACCGGCTCTGACACAGTTTGTCCGCACTAACGCCCAAGCTTCAGGAGTTAAGGCTCTGTCTTTAAGCGCACTAGCGATATAATCTTTATCTACTGTATCCCCTGGATATAGGTTATGGGCTTTGGCACCTCGTTTGTGAACCCCTGCACCTTTTAATTGCTTAACGATTAAGACTGTAAGTTTACCACCCAAAGCAGATTTTGCAGCTTTGTCGGTTGCTTCTAAAACTGCTTGAGTAAATGCCATTCTGCCTTCAAAAGAGAATTCAGTACTATCTACATAGTCTCCTGGCTGATTGGTATCATTGTAGTCTTTGGCATCTACTAGAATTACTTCCTCAAAACCATTACCCTTCCAGTAGGTAATCATCTCTTCATTGGTTTTGGTAGATACCATGCTGTGGTGTTCTTGAGAGTAACCATTCCACACTAGAATTGGTAAAAAGTTTGTAACATCGGGATAGGCAGTATGAAAATGACCAAAGCTACTCATAACATAGGGCTCACCTAAACCACCATCCCCAATAGTTACAGGAAACAGTATTCCAGGATGCAGTTTAGCACCTGCCATCGCAAAATGTTGCCCTTGTCCTAAAGGCCCAGCAGGATTGAGTAAACCAGGAATTTGTCCTGAAAGGTGTCCCAGTAATCCATGCATTTCCCTAAAGCGATCGCCCATATCTTGCACGGTCTTAATTCCCATTGCTTCCAGGGAACGATCTAAAAACACTTTACTATAAAATCCTGGAGCGTGGTGTCCGACTTCGGTAATAATATTTTTGTAACCGAGCATCACTAAAGATGCAATCCCCTCAGCAATACTCGCAAAACCTCCTGGATGTCCTGACTGTTTGCTAGCCGTAATTTGTAATGTCAGATAGCGTAGTGCGTCTGCTGCAAGGATAGTCTGATACACTGCATTTTTATCTGTAGGGGACGCGATCGCTTTTTCTCCCTCTACTATTGCTGGTTTTTGTCCGTATTGCTCGAAACCAGGCAAATTATCTTGAAAATAATCAATTCCTTGACAAAATTCGGGAATGCTAATGGTAACAGTCATAGATAGAGATGGGTTGTTTAAATATTTGCAAGTATTAAAATAATCTTACATTTTTTTTGCATAAAATAGGCGATTATGTCAGTCTATGGTTAGTATTAGAAAGTTTCTATAACTTAGGAAGTTAATTAAATTCTATGAGCAATTTTTAGGACAATCTTAATGATAATCTTAATGATAATCAAAAAAAAGATATTAAAAATAACTCTGGCAATAATTCTTCTACCTTGCCAATATATTCTTCTTGAAAATAAGGATTTTTTGGATTTGTTGGTTCGAGATTAATCAATATAGTTCTCGCTCCAGAATATTCTGACAAGGGCACAAGTTTCTGTAACTATTCTGTGCAATTCAATAATATTATTGCTTCCTGAAAAAGTTCCATGTCTGGTATAGCCTCTACATTTCTTCAGGAAGCCCGAGTTAGCTTTGATTTTGTCGAACTCAGATTGAAACAAAGCCTTTAGTTAACCTTGATGCAAATCATGTCTCAGGTACAGTAATTGTTTCATACATTTTTAGCAATTCTTGAGGTAATTTAAATAAATATACTTTGGGCGTATCTAAAGGAATGTAGCCTAAAACAGGAAAAATTCTGTTTTGTTTTAGCCTCTCTTTAAGATATTCGGAACTAGCAAATAAATGGGCAAGTTGCATAATCCCATTAGCCAGAACATTGACATCTTTAGCTGTCTGATTTGGCCAAGACCCAATAAATCCTTTCCATGGAGACCGTGGTTCGACTGCTGGTTTAACCAGATAGCCTGCTTCCTCCAGAGAACCTCCTAATTTCATAGCTTTTTCATCAGCAGCAGCACCTACCATTCCGCAGTTTTGGTGAACCATTTGAATCAGAAGTACTACGTCACGGCCGATACCTTCAAGATTATATTGAACTGTAGCACCTAAGCTTAAATCGTTGTAAGGATTTACGATATTACCTATGCTGCGTTCGATAAAGAAAGCTGGAACATCGTCACTGTCTTTAAGGCTTAACCGACGTTCGTAATGAACTCGTGAATCAACGCAGCCGAGAATCACGCCGATGGGATCTTGACCCTCACCAGCACGATTGAAAAAATCCCTGAGTTCTCCAATGGGAATTCCTGATATGGGGTAATTTGGATTATTTCTCTGTTTTTGATACTCCTCTACGAAGGTTTTATTAACTTCGATGAGTTTAGCTAATGCCTGCCAAGCTTCGATCCAACTTTCCTTGTAATCAGATTCGCTGTTCCGAATTTTTTCGATTTCAGTTGCAATAATTCCTGTATTAAGAACTGTAAAACCGTCTCTGGTTGGACGGATAGTAGGCATTAGTCCCAGGGGCAATTTTGGCTTATCCTTAGTTGGGCTAGATTCAGCCGCTATAGACCGAACTGGATTGATAATGCTTTTCTCAAAAGCATAGAATCCTGCCCCTATAAGCCCAGTTTTTATTACGGTTCTACGTATAAATCTCTTCTTGAGCATTTCTTTAGTCTCAGCTAAAACGTTGTCATTACTAACAATATTTTTCTTTTTTCTAATAGACATAATTTTTCCAATACATACCTAAGTTTGACGAGTAAAATTATGGATACTGATAGGTTGAAATGTCAAACTATTTTGCAAAACTTCTGATCCCTGACCCCTTGCATATCCAAGATTTATATCTTCTAGGAGTTACCTATAAGCTACGTTTTTTGTCAATAATCAACTCCTATCTTTAGTGAATTCACGTAGATACTACATCACACTTAAAATTAGACAATAAAAAAACAGTAATAAAATTATCTTAAATCCTCTTACTGTTAACTATTAAACAATTAACTATTTAACTCAAGTTACTAGTTATAAAAATATTATTATTTCAGAAAAATTTCTCCCAAAAAATTACTAATCTTGGATGAATCTTCCTGATTTTTTTGCCGTAGAAACAAGCTTTGTTGACACCTTCGATCAACTTTAGAGTTGTAACTAGCAACTTGGGTTATTTAAGAATTTGCCCAATCTTTCGCCCACTCTAGAGTTTTATGAACTTCTGGCATTGTGGCAGCTTGGCAATAAAGACGTAATACAGGCTCAGTCCCACTAAAACGGATGAGCAACCAACTATCATCCTCTAAGCGAAACTTATAGCCATCAATAGATAGACAGTCTTTAACCGACTTCCCTGCAACTTCTTGAGGGGTTTCATTGGCTAAACGTTCTAATAATTTAGCCCTAACCTCCATACTAGCTAGAGGCAGATCGATACGGTCATAAGTGGCAGTAAATCCAGTTTTTTCCTGTAATTCTGCATAAATATCGCTTAAATCTTTTCCTGACTGTACCACAGCTTCTAGTACATATAAGGCAGATAACAGAGCATCTCGCTCAGGAATATGAGTACCATAACCAATACCCCCAGACTCTTCCCCACCGATCATTACTTCCGCATTCAACATCCGATCCGCAATGTATTTATA
>JASJEK010000092.1 GCA_030064915.1 Xenococcaceae cyanobacterium MO_234.B1 | reverse complement strand
CAAGGAAGTCGCGGCATCCTTAAAACTATTTGGTGGAAGATCTTCCCAGAACTTAAGGCGCTCCTCAGAAGTTCCGCTTTTAAGTACTTTCAACACATCTTCTTTATTTTTTATTGCATTCATTATCCACCTCACTTATCCGAGACTTTACGTATCTGCCTTGAATGACATGAGTCTTGGAAGTCTCAAATGTTTTTTTGGAGAGCTTACATAATGGTTATCCTCATCTAAATCAGGTAGTATTTCTCTATCGAAAATCTCCAGTTAGACTGAATGCAGTCCAATTTCGGAGCGAACGCTGAGTGTAGTTTTGGTTCAGAAGTTCGAGTATGGTTGCTCGGTAAGCCGAGGCTCGGGACTGCCTATCCTTAATCCATTTCTCGTAGAAACGCATGAAGAAATGAGCAGCACAGACTACGTTAACGTGCCAATGAGTAGAAATCAGACTCGAAGCACCAGCCTGAATAAGAGCCCAATCCAATCCCAGTGCATCCCCAGCAATGCCCTCCTTTGCGAGGCCAGTAACACAAGCCATAAGCGAGACATGGCTATCTTGGAGATTGATCTGTTTTTCCAGGATCGTGCTAGGTGTTAACTTTCCCTTGAGTTCTTTGATCGCCTTCTCCTTGCTCGGTAAGCCATGCTCGTCAGCTAAAAATAGAAAGGAGTCATGGTAAGGATTGCCTTCTTTAGGAAATTCACCATGAGTTGAAAAATGTACGACACGATGGCTCAAGGTTTCTGTTGTCACACGATCAAGAGTCGCATCAGAAAGATGAACTGAGTGTCCATGCGCGTTTTCTTCAAGCCATTGGGTTGGTGCATCTAAACAAGCTATAAACTTTTTATCCCCAGATTGCTCAAGAAACGGAACAACAACACCCAGATATTGATTTGGCGGTGGACTTTTTTCCTTTTTCAAAACTAGGTCAAGGTGAAATACGGAATGAACTCGTGAGAGGGAAAACCAATCAAGCAAAATACCATCTTTGAAGCGAAGATACTGAAGTGGCACGTTATTAAAATCTTCATCGGATGAATAACAGATATGATCATCCTTCTGAAGGATATCCTGCTTGAGTAAGTTGTTAAGCCACGCTACGAGTGGTGCAAGATATTCCGATATATTGGGTGTGGACTCACCCCAATTTTTGGGATCTACGTTTTCGGCTGCATTTCTGAGAGCGCTGTTCTTAATAGGTACTGGATCACTCGCATAGACTTTACCCTGTTTACTCACAAAGGATGCATATACCCTTTCTTCATCAACAAAGTAGGTGAGGTAGTGAAATTGTTCGCGTTGGGTAAGTTCAGGCAAGCGTTTAACGCTATCGTAAATCGCTTTGTCTGAGACAATTGCATCGGTCTGTGTTGTAAGGCGGTCAGCGATTACGCGTCCCTTAGAAGACTCAATGGCTTCGAGCAAATCCTTAGCTCGACCGGCTTTCTGAAGTTGTTCACACAAAGCATTAAACAGATATGGATACGCACTAAAGACTCCTCCGCGTTTAAACGGATCTTGAATCCCGTGTCGCATCCCTTCGAGACTTTTTCGCAACTGGATAAGCGCATCTGCCGCTTCAGAGGGCCTACCCAGTCGGCTGTTGCAAAGATAGAGACCCCAATAAGCATCATTCTCAAGCTCAGTAACCTGGTGATCCTGCTCAAGCCCAATAACCTGGTGATCCTGTGCCCATTTCAGGCTTGAGTTCAGTATTGAAAGAGAACGCTCAATTGCCTCCGGTGCTGGCGTACCACGAACGAAAATCGCGGTTGCGTTGCGTATCTTATTGCGCACAGCAAGTTCTGAGTCACTGCTCCCCTTGCCTAGAAAAGTTTCACCTCGATTAAGGATATCTAGCATCTGGTCATACTGTTTTATGTCTTCTTGATCGTATTTCCTTGGATCCTTAAAGCTAATCGAACTGATACTATGGCTCGTATTAAGTTGGTCAACCTCCTGTTGTAGTTCCTTGCCCGCCTCATCCTCGAAACCAAGGCCAATAGCTGTCTTCATTATGTTAAGCAGACTTTGGGAGCTGGGTGGCTCAGGTGCGCTCTTGGCCTGCGCCCTCAACTGTGTAGGATCTGCTCGATATTGATCTATCCATCCCTTCAAGCGCCTAGCTTCGATGCCAACAATTGGATGCTCAAGTAAAGATAAATCACCTTGCAAAGATTCTTCTGCTTCATCAATACGCTGTAAGTTCACTAATGCACCAATTTTGAGAACCTTAAGCGATGGCAGGTTTTCATAATCTCCAAAGTCTTTATAGAACTTGATGTAATGATCCGCCATCGCTATGACAGCTTCAGAACGGCCAATGAGTGAAAGAGCTTTAACGTGGTAGTACGCCAAGTTGGATAAAGTGGTCGAATTCAAACCGTGATTTGGAGTAAAATTCCAAATTTCGACAGCATATTCATGTAATGCTTCTGCCAAGACCGCACCATATTCTGGGGCACTGCCCTCACAATATTGTTGAATTGGAGAGGTGAGTGCAAGGATCACCATACTTGGATTATCAGAAGCAAACAAGGAAGTCGCGGCATCCTTAAAACTATTTGGTGGAAGATCTTCCCAGAACTTAAGGCGCTCCTCAGAAGTTCCGCTTTTAAGTACTTTCAACACATCTTCTTTATTTTTTATTGCATTCATCATCCACCTCACTTATCCCAACTTTTTGTTAGTGTCTTGAATGGCTTTGTAATCTAATTAAGGTGCAATGCTTACCAATTCACTTCTACCAAATTCCCCACTCCAGATCAAAAGATTGTGAGATTTTCTCCTTCCAGAAAAACTACTCTTTGACGCCAACCTCATAAGCTAGAGTTAAAGAAACACAATAATTTCATCAGCTACTTGAAGGTCTACTTTCTCATTACTAATGCACGCATATGGTGAGTCAAACCGGCCAGCGTTAAACATCCCGAATAATCCAAGCAATGATCCGAGCGCACAAATTGGTTTGATGGCTTAGACTAAGCCAGGTTGTCACCAACCCGACTTAGTCTAACGCCTTGATCAATTGGGAGCAATGCCAAGCAGTGCAGGGATTTGGTCTCGAGGAACTGCCTTAGCTGCCGCAACAATTGCCATTCGCTGAAAAATGGGAGGACAGCCACCAAACATTGTATTGAGCATTGGCAATAAACCTTGTAGGATTTGCCCTTGTCCTCCTCCAAGCTGAACACCAGCAGCAATACAGGCTTGCATTGGGTCAATTTGTCCTCTGAGAACAGCAACTGCTTGCTCTCTCATTCCCGAAACAGCAGGTGGGTCACCATTGTGTGCCCGTATTTCCGCCAGAGTTCCATAGAAAAGCAACTCATCAGGATCTGGATCATTTGTTCCAAAATTTAATCCGCTATTGAAACTATTACTGCCACCCCAAATACCCATCGCACCCAAACGTGCGTTGATGGCATCCTGAAATTGCTGATGGGCATGAAAGCTATCCACACTTTGCTGAGCTACGTGTTGCATGTTCCCAGCCAACTGGATAATTTCAGTGGGAATATCCATTGGACGTAGTCGCGCCATTAAAGTAGCGATCACGGGATTTTGGCTCCACTGTTGACGTAGTTCCTCAAGAAAGACTTGATTCGACGTATTTGTCACTACCACCTTTAACACCTCCTTGCCAACTGCCTTTTAGATACTGTTTATCAGGGGGTTGGCATCCAAAAGAAAGACCCAGAAATAGCACCGATGAAGCCAACTCAGCAGCTGAATCCTTTTTTTTCCTACTTAATTATCTCTTGATCACTGGGTGGCAGTACCTTATCTTAAACTATTCTTCTTATTTCCCATTACTCACTTCAATTTGTAGTTTTATCAAAGTATTTACTCTCAGACTTTAGACAGGGGAAGAGTGCTTAGCACCGCGAAGGATAAAATCGTAAAATCTGATAAAAACCACATACTGTTATCATTAAATCTGGCTTATTGAGAATAGCGTGACGCTAAAAAATAATAATATTTGAAAGAGCGTAAATTTTTGATAGCAACAGGGATTAATTAACCTTTGTTTTTTCCGCTTACCTCGCATGGCTTTACCTCTCTTAGGAACTAGATCAAAGCTTTTCACTCGGACAGGAAAAGTTTAGCAACAGATGACTGCTTCAAAAAATGCAGGTTGCTGTTTAGGGAAATAGACTAATACAGACTGTTCGCTAGGGTCGATTAGCCATCCTAATCGACAAATAGATCGGCGTACAAACTAGAAACACCATCGTAGGGAGTTAAAGGCTGCTTGAAAATCGGCAGCAATTCTTGCCATTCCTGCACTTGGTAGAGATGAGGTGCAAGCTGCTCTAGATTAGAGCGTCTGAATTTAAACTCTAGATCTAGCTCTTGAATGGCGCGCAGGAGACTCTCAGAGATATTGGTTTTCTCAAGGAACTCTGATTCGGGAATCCCCTTAACTGCCATGCTGGTAAGTAGAAGTAGCTTTAGACGTTGGCGGGAAAGAGATTCTGGCAGAATGTCTTTCTGAACGGAATCAATCTTGGAGACAGGACACTCTTTGCTAATAATCGAAACTGTAGTAGCAAAACGCTTACTTTTCTCAATAAAGGCAATTAAATCCTCGTCTTTCTCGGCGGTCAGGTCGTACTTGCGTAAATGGATACCAGTATTTCTCTTTAATTCAATCAGTACCTTCGGGTCTTCTTCTCCTTCAGCATATGCCATTAGCTCCGTCATCGACCAGCCAATGCCGTAAGCTAACTGAATTAGTTTGAGTAGATAAAGGTCAGATCTCAGATGCATCCATCTGCGAATAGCCGTATTCGCTATGCCTGTGATTCTGCCTAGCTCTCTTTCCGAACCAATATCTTTTTCTGCCACCAAAGCGACAATTAGCTGACCAAGACGCTGATGAATCAAACTTGAAACTATGATACTTTCGGGAGCTTTAATGGTCATGAAAACCTTCAGGTTATCTATGCAAACAATACTTATTTTTAAAGTAGCCTACTTAATACCCTGATTGATAAGCTGTTACACATTTAACTGTTGAGACAGCAGGAGAGAGAATTTGAGTTGAGGGCTTTTATGCTGTTTTCAAATGGAGGCACTTTATCTTAATCAAGTAAAGATAATCTTTACTTAGCTTGCAAAAAGGTAAAAACAAATATATTATTGGGTAATGGGATGGTACGGTCCCATATCAGCACAGTTGCAATGCTGATATTTTTCATTAGAGGAGCGATCGCCTATGACAGGATGAACCCTTTAGCTAAAATTCTGCCTCACCAACACAGGTGAGAGTCAGACCGGATACCGGAGCTAACAGTTGGATAGAAAAGCCTAGAACAGCCAATTCTTGAAAAAGCTTCTTCTAGCTAACCGTTTAGAACCTAACAGTGTTTTTATTGTAAATCAAAAAAAGCACTGACACAACTCGTATGTCCATTTTTTGACCTTAACGAGTTTGACTCCGGCTCCAATTCTTCAATGTCGTTTTTCCTTGGAGCCTGAATGCCAGACCAACAAAACTCTTGCAAGAGCAAAATTTAACCTTACTTCTCAAGGACAATTTCTTTTCGTCGATTGGGGTTAGTGGTGACTTTTAGACAAAGTCACAGTAGCTTTCTCGACAACCCTTGATCATGGGTGGGATTTCACGTTCATTGTTGATGATTCATAGCTCATGGTTCATCGCAATGAACAATCAACAAAGTAGCGGGGCGACTCCCCCTTACAAGATACTGTTGGTGAATTCGTGAAACCCTTATTCTGACGTAATCCGACCAAGACAGAGGGGCTGGGGGTGAGGGCTACATGGGTTGGTCGGTTTGTTAAGAAATATTTCGGGGCTGACCGTCGCCTTCGGGAAGACTCAAAGGTTAATTCCTAAGTAGCATAAGTTTTTGTTTCTCTGGCACCAGGAGTACTAAAAGTGCCATATACAAAAATAGTTGAATCACAAAAAGACCATTCGCAGGAAGAGGAAGTTTACCCCAACAACCTTACTTTTTCTGAGTACCAAGAATTCGCTGTCGGTAGTTGTATCGACCCAGAGTTAATCGCCCTTAGCTTCTTCCACCTCGAAGGAGACGAACCTTTAGAACACCTGTTCGTCTCCGACCAAATCCCCAGACGCAATACTGGGCAAGTTAGCCACAGCTTCCTCAAACGCTACCGTCACGTTTCTGCGGGGGGTTGGTGGTGTTCTGGTGTTGATGTCCTGAACAAATTTGATGATGAGCTTTGGGGACAATTCAAACCCAATAAGCCTCGGCTATCCCTCGACAAAGGCAAAATTATCAAATACGAAGCCCCACCCAAATTTCCTACAAGCATCTTCGCTCTCAAACTTCCATCCAGCCTCTGGGACAGGATTGCTCGACGCTACGGCATCCTTCGCTATCTTTCTCCTTTAGCATTACGCCTGCGCGACCGAAAGCATTCAATTAGCTTCTGGGAGTGGTTAATTGACCATCCTGAAATTCCTCTCATTATCACCGAAGGAGCCAAAAAAGCTGCTGCACTTCTGAGCTTAGGCTATGCCGCTATTGCCCTTCCTGGCATCTTTAATGGCTATCGCCAACCCAAGGACGAATTCGGGAGAATTACTGGTTTAGCCAAATTAATTCCCCAACTCCAGATCTTTGCTCAGACCGGCAGAAAGATTTACCTGTGCTTCGACCAAGATAACCAACCAAAAACCAGACAAAACGTTAACACTGCCTTATTTAAAACCGGACGACTGTTTGCTCAAGCTGGTTGTGAAGTCAAAATCATTCGTTGGTCGCAACCTGAAAAAGGTGTTGATGACCTGATTCGCGTTTATGGTTCTGATGCCTTTGACCATGCCTATAATACTGCTCTTAGTTTAGAAGCTTGGCAAGCTCGAATCCATACCCAGCTTACCTATCCTGCCAATATTCGAGTCGATCGACGCTACCTGGATATTTCGACAGGGGTACAGGTCGCTACAGGGGAAAATATCTCAAAAGATAACCTGCGCTCAAAGGCAGATAACTTAAAACCCCCCTTTTCCGGCAGCAGTAAGCTAGTAGACAATCTAAAATCGCTTATCCAAAATCCCTTATCCACTGAGACTTCCAACACTGCCAAACTCATCTGCTTAAAATCCCCCAAAGGAACGGGAAAAACTCATTTACTCGAACAAGTAGTAGATGAAGCTATTAAACAGGGAAAATGGGTACTGCTACTAACCCACCGCATTCAATTAGGGGAAGCTTTGTGTCAGCGAGTGGGACTGCCCTATCTTACCGAAATTAGAAAAGTAGAGTTCGGTTCGGTTCTAGGTTACGGACTCTGCATCGATTCTCTGCATCCCAACTCTAGCGCGCGGTTTAATGCAGATAATTGGCAGGATGGGGTAGTAATTATGGATGAAGCGGAACAAGTTATCTGGCACCTGCTTAATTCCGACACCTGCACAAAAGAGCGAGTAGAAATTCTCAGTCAGTTTAAAACCCTAATTCAAAATACTCTCTCCGGTGATGGTCAAGTTTATCTCGCCGATGCGGATCTATCCGATATTGCTATTGACTATATTCGTTCCCTAGCAGGTTTTCATGTGGAACCATTTGTTATTGTGAATGATTGGCAACCAAACCAAGATGAACGCTGGACTATATACAATTATGAAGATAAAAACCCTGGTCGCCTCGTTCAAGATTTGCTCCAGCATATTGAAGCTGGTGGCCGACCTATGGTGTGTTGTTCAGCCCAAAGAATCCAATCTAAATGGGGTACACAAAACCTAGAATCCTATCTTCAGCTAAAATTTCCCCTACACAAAATTCTGCGAATTGACTCCGAAACAGTAGCTGACCCAAACCATCCCGCCTATGGTTGTATCCCTCATCTCAATAGTATACTACACCAGTATGACATAGTGATTGCTTCCTCTTCGATTGAAACGGGAGTCAGTATCGAGTGCGAACGGCTGATAGTCCCCCATTCGCAAATTCCTTTAGCCTTCCAGTTTTTATTAAAAGGAATTGAAACTTCCCTAGTTCGAGTCAACAAAGTTCCTCACTTTGACTCCGTGTGGGCGATCGCCCAAGGAGTACAAACGACTGATTCTATTCGTCAATTCTTAAGCCGCAATCGGGCTTCGGTTCCCCGTTATCTTTGGGCAGCTAAGCGTGGCTTTTACAAGTGTATGGTAGGAAATGGGGCTACCACTAAAAAAGCTCTCTTAGCCAGTACTAAAAATAAAGCGAGTACTAACATTCGTTTTCTCCAAGCTGCTGATGCGTCTCTAGCAGCCCTCGACCTCGATACGGACTTCCAACCGGAATCTCTCAACACCTGGGCGAAACGAGGCTGCTATATCAATCTGACGATGCAAAACTATCGCACTTCCATTGTCGAAGGTTTAATTGCCGAGGGACATCAAGTAGTAGCACCACCTCCAATTGTAGATGTTGAATCTCCCGTACCACAGGTAGAAGCACAACTCAAACAGGTGGCTACTTTCCAGTATCAAGCTGAATGTACCCAGATAGCTAACTCTCCCAATCCTACCGATTCCGAGTACCAGAAACTCAAGGATAAACGAGCTAAAACCAGAGAGGAGCGATATAAAGAACGTAAAGGCAAGGTAGTCAGGCGTTATGGCGAGAACGTAGTGATTACCCCCGAATTAGTTGCTAAAGATCATGATGGTTGGTATGGAAAATGGTTATCACATTACTACCTCACTGTGGGTAGACCTTATTTAGTTGAGCGAGATGTCCGTCAACTGAGAGCGATCGCTGCTCTCGGCAAAAATCGCTTGTGGCTGCCAGATTTCAATCTTAGTTTGTTATCTACCTCCCTGCGTTTGTTAGAAACTCTCATTCTCGGCTTACTACAACCAGATGTCCAGTACCGAGGTAGCGATCCTAATCTCCAACTGATTGCGGAATTAGCTCTAGCTAACCGACGGGAAATTAAAAATTTCCTGGGTTTAACTATAAAAGAATCTGATTCTCCCATTAAAATTGCTCAGAAACTCCTGAGTCTTTTAGGACTTAAACTTACCTATATCGGTCGCTTGGGTTCGAGAGAGCAGCGAGAGCGAGTTTATGTCTTTGTGCCTCCCGATGATGGTCGAGAAGAGATTTTTGCTTCCTGGCTTGAACGAGATCGTGCCTTAGCTACTGCTGAGGAGACCACACAAGCTGCTTCTACATCTTCTAACCTCGAACTGACTTCCGTGTCCACTATAGGGAAAGATAATAATTTAATTCCCCCTGCGGACACGGACAAAGTAGTGGACACCGAAACGAAGAAAGAAGAACAGACCTTACCCAGCTTTATCTCTCCAGGTGCAGTGGTAGAATGGCTAAGACAGAAAGGACAGTGGATAGTCCAAGCTACTACTGGAATAGTAGTCAAGATTCGAGATACTTCTGGTCAAGAATTCTTAGTGAAATGTCAGGAATTAAAACTTTGTTACACGGAGTAGAAACCCCTGACTCAATAATCAGTGAGCGTTGAGAAAGAAGTTTGATAATAGATTTAGATTGGGAATTTTGAATTATGAATACAGAACAACAGTTAATAGAAAAGTGGCGTAATCTACCTTTAGATAAACAGCAACAGGTTTTACAATTTGTTGAATCTCTCAACCAGCAGAAGCAACACAAGCAAACCGAATTAGGAAAACGTTTACGCCAGATTAGAGCCAAGATAGTAGCTTCTGGTGAACCTCTGTTAAATCGAGAGGGAATAGAACAAGAGGTTATCAACCGTAGAGGTGGGTTACAAAATATCAACGAATGACTATAACCTTTATTGATTCGGGAGTGTTAGTTACAGCATCAAGAGGTGTAGAAGATTTATCCGATAAAGCCATAACAATTCTGGCTTCTGCTAATAGGGAGTTGGCTTCCAGTGCATTTATTAAGCTGGAGGTTCTACCTAAAGCTATTTATCATCGGCAAACTGATGAAGCTGAATTTTACCAGACATTCTTTAGTGCTGTTACCTATTGGGCTAATGATACAGAGCAAGTTATGCAAGATGGATATAACATTGCCTGTAAATATGGTTTAGCTGCGATGGATGCTCTACATATAGCTGCTGCTATATCAGTTGGTGCAGAAGAGTTTATTACTACGGAGAAACCTACTAAACCAATGTATCGAGTAACTGGTCTTAAAGTGGTTTCTCTTTTTGATTGGTAGTAGATGTTTGTTGTTAGTGACAGATCCTGTTAGTTTTGGATGGAGCAGGCTGGCACGTCAGTAAAGTTAATCTCCGTAGTGGGTCCACATCCGCAAGACCTTGACAAGATGTTCATCCTCGAAAACTTGATAAACTAGCCGATGTTGGATATTAATTCGACGGGAATAGACGGGGCTTGAGGTTCCTTTGAGCTTCTCAAAGTTCGGTGGCGACTGGTAGGGGTTCAATGCCAAAACTGCCAACAGTTTTTCTGCTTTACCCTTCAGCCCAGCCGAAGCAAGCTTCAGCGAATCTTTCTGCGCCTGCTTGGTATATTTTAATCTCCAGGACATATATTCTCTACCAGGGAAGGTCGTCTGAGCACTCTTCAATTGGCTCCTTCATCCCTTCCTCAATCGACTCCCAGACACCAGGAATCGATTTCAAATAAAGCGTTTCCTGGATTGAGCGCCAGTCTGATTCACTAACTAGGACTGCATTTCCCCGTTTGCCAGTGATGGTAATGGGTTCATGAGACTCATTGACTCGATCGACCAGTCCAAAAAGGGTTTGCCGAGCCTCAGTGATAGAAATGATATTGGAGTCTGACATACTTGCGTTGTAAACTATCCCTCTCTTATTGTACGCTATTACGTACAAAGGCTACAACAACTCCTGCTCTTGAAAGTGCGATCGTAGCGTTCATGATAGAAGTAGAGGTTTATTTTTGCAAGCAGAAGACTCATGCATGAGAAATACGATCTGATCCGAAACATTCAAAAGCGTCCTGCAATGTATTTGGGGCAACCCTCCATTACCCATCTCCGAACGTTTCTGGCAGGCTATTTCTTCGCCCGTCATCAACTGGGAGAGCTAGAAACCGACCAGGAAAAGCATTTTGACAACTTTCAAACCTGGATTCAGGAAAAGTTTAAGATCACATCTAGTCAGTCTTGGGACAAAATCATACTATTTTTTTCCCAAGATGAACATAAAGCCCTCGAACAATTTTTTGAACTCTTCGATGAATTTTCCCGAACCGAGCGCAATGGAGCAACGCCTGTAATTCCTCAAACTTTTCACTCAACTACAAAGAAGGGCTCCAATAAACTATGACAAGTGCGAACCGTAGTCGCACCCATTGAGTGAGTCCTTAAAAGACTCCAACCTAGTAGCCAAGGTTGTATCCGCCCAAAGGGGCAACACTGGTAA
>JASJEK010000328.1 GCA_030064915.1 Xenococcaceae cyanobacterium MO_234.B1 | reverse complement strand
AGACAAGGAGACAAGGGAGACAAGATAACGAGGATTTAATTAACTTAGCAATAGATATTGTTTTAAATACTTTAGAATTTGGTTGGGACAAGGAGTATGGTGGTATTTACTACTTCTTAGATATTAAGGGACATCCTCCTGAACAACTAGAGTGGAATCAAAAACTGTGGTGGGTACATCTAGAAAGCCTAGTAGCTTTAATAATGGGTTACAGATTAACAGGACGTAAGGAATGTTGGCAATGGTATCAAAAAGTCCATGACTATACTTGGAAACATTTTTCCGATCCTCAATATGGAGAATGGTGGGGATACTGCGATCGCCGTGGAGAAGTGTTATTAAATCTTAAGGGTGGTAAATGGAAAGGCTGTTTTCATGTACCTCGCGCCTTATATCTTTGTTGGCAACAGTTATCAGTACCCAGTAATCAGTAATCAGTTAATAATTATCAATTATCAGTAATCAGTTAGCAATTATCAATTGGCAAAAATGGATTTAACTACTGCTTTTCCCACTTTTATTATCACCCTGCGAGAAGGCTTTGAAGCTGCTTTAGTAGTAGGGATCGTAATGGCTTGTTTGCAAAAAGCCCAACAAACACAATTATATCGTTGGGTATATCTTGGTATTTTCGCAGGTATTATTGCCAGTGTTGAAATAGGAATCTTACTCGCTGATACAGCAAAAGGGATTGAAAATGCAGGGGGTATTTATAGCAATGTCCTCAGACAAATTTTAGCTGGGACTTTTGGGGTAATCGCGATCGCCATGTTAAGCTGGATGTTAGTCTGGATGACTCAACAGGCTAAATCCCTCAAAGGAGAGGTAGAATCAGCAATTTCTGAGGCTTTAAATCAAAAAAACGCAGGTAAAGCAATTTTTCTAGTGATCTTTATTGCAGTATTACGAGAAGGTTTTGAAACCGTTTTATTTATCTTGGCAAAATTTCCCCAACAATTGTTGCTACCTACTATCGGTGCAGTAGCAGGTTTAATTGTAGCTGCTATTATGGGTTATCTTCTCTTTGCATTGGGGATCAAAATTAATGTCCGTCTTTTCTTTCAGATTATGGGAATATTCCTCCTCCTCATTGTCGGGGGATTAGTCTTAAGTGCTTTATATCATTTAGACCAAAGCATATTACTATTTTCCCAAATATCTAATGCTAATTGGTGTAATGTTAATAGTGAATCTTGTCTTCTAGGAATGAAAGTTTGGGACGGCTCCACATTACTCCCAGATAAACAATTTCCTGGCATTATCTTAAAAGCTCTTTTTGGTTATCGTCAGACTCTTTATTTAGGACAAATAATTGCTTATTTTTCTTTTTTAACCATAGTTGGAACATTGTATTTTCAGAGTTTAACCAATATATTGGTTAAACCGTCTGTTAAAAATAGCTAGGAATATTTAGGAGTTGTCCAAAAATAATATCAATTCTCAAAAGTAACAAGAGACTTCGTATAAGATAAAAAGTCAGAAGTCGTGATGTCAGTCGTCAGAAGTCAGAAGGCATAGAAGTTTGAAAACTTTTTCATAGTAACTTCTAACTCTCTATATATCTAGCTAATGCACGAGAATTGGTATAACTTCGGCTTTTTTCCATCTAAAGTAGGGAAGGCAGTAATACTGCAATACAGTTTATTTAAGCAGAAAATATGAGTAATACTAAATCCGATTGTCAAAACCTACTTATAATTAGGAGAAAGATTATAAAATTGCAGCAATGCCAAGAAATTCTTCAAAAATATAATGATTTAGAATAACTATAACTTCAAACATGGCGACGATATTCAATTCTTAGCTGCTTAACAATAATTTCATCTCCTTCTAAAAAGCTATCGCGACGGATTTCCTTTAACCCTAACTCTTCAAACTGAGATAACTCCCCATCAGATAGAGGCCAGGGAGGTCCTTCAGGTACAGTATTATTATCGCCACAGCGAGTAATCATCAGTAATGTTCCGTTCTCTGCTACCAAAGGAGCGATCGCTCTGATAGCTTGGGAGCGGACATTTAAAGGTAAAGCTTGAAGGTTACGGCATTCATAAACTAGATCGAAGCGATACTGCCATGCTGCCTCTAAATCAAATAAATCCGCTACCAGATAGGTAACAGAAGACTCAGGAAACCTCTGTTTACACCAGGCAATAGCCGTAGGAGCAATATCAAAAGCCGTTACCTGATAGCCTATATTGGCTAAGGTTTCAGCATCATCTCCCAATCCACAACCAATAACTAAGGCAGAGTTCCCCTTTGCTTGAGGAGGATATGTTTCTAACCAATCTTGTAGATAGGGATGAGCTGTATTCTTCGCCCAGGGAACTTGATTCCAATCCCTATTAGCTTCAGCGTATAGGGTTTCAAACCAACCAGAAGGATTTTGTTGGTGTATAGATTCAGTCGCTAAGGTTTTTACTTTTTGTTGTAAGGTTTTGGGTTGTTGTTCAAACATATATTAGGTGGGTGTAATTAAATAGAAAATAGTGATGCTCGGGTGCAAGGTGTTGGAAATAATTTTACAGTCAGATTTTGCTAAGAGATCGGAACAAAAAGTGCGTCGAAAAATCGTGAGGAGAAATAAATAAGGGTTTGGCAGTGCCAAACCCTCTCTATTGTATTCTGTTTTCAGGCATGGTATTACGTTTCAGACACCCTGTTAAGGGCAAATCCCTGCTACTTCGCTTTCAGCAGAATATTGTGCTTGTACTGTCCTAGTATCACCAGTTTGATAATTGCCATCATCATCATCATCATCATCATCATCATAGTTATCAACGGTATCGATATATGCTATCTCGCTAAGTAAAGGATCGTTAGGGTGTACAGAGTCAAGTTCGTTTGTTAATAAAATTCCATTTAACTCAGGACAAACCTTGGCTTTGATTTCTGTTAACTCTGCATCAGTAAAAGTAACTGTAATTTCATTGGCTTGTGCTAAAGCGAACTGAAAAAAAGTAGTTGTAAATGCTAGGGAAAGGATTAGCTTTTTCATAATAGGTATCTGCAACTTGGCTAATAATTAAGTGATTAAGTTGAATATTAAGGATAAAATGGATAGTAATTACTGGAATAACTAATTAATCAGCGAAGATAATATTATTTGTAATTTCTGTCTTAATTTTATTGATAGCTGCTCTTTCAAAATCATTAAAACCATTGGCTATCTCCACAAAAGCATTTTCACCACCAATTACATTCTCTTCATAATACTCATGTATTTCATCTTCTCTATTGAATGCAAAGTAGTTTCGACCGACAATAAAGTCTAGATCTTCATTGCCCACTGTCACTTTCTTCCCAGACTTAACAACTTTATTAGGAGATAAAATTGCCAAACCATTAATGGTGATACCCGCAGCTACGGCTGCATCTCTAGCACCTTGTAATGCAGAACAGGGTATATCTTCAATAGGTGTTCTTGCAAGACCTTTTATTCCACTGGCGACAACTTTATATGAGCCTTTATCACAACCATTTCGATTATCTAGACCATCTCCAGAAACATCAATAACTAAAGACGTTCCGTTATAATTATTGTCCTGTAACAATTGGGTAGCACTAGTAATAGCATCTGTAACATTGGTATAGCCAGAACTCGGTCTACTAGCATTTGCGATCGCATTAGCGAAATTTTGGGCATCAGTTTCATTTTTAATATGATACCAGCCGATTGCATTATGAGAGTTAGTAGACCAATATTGTAGGGTAACCGCTAATCCATTGGGTAAACGTCTAATGGCTTCGATTACGTCAGGGTGATTAAAAGCTGCAACATAACCGTCCCGTTGCAATCTAAATTCGTTACCGCTAATACTTCCAGAAACATCAACAGACAAAACTAGCTCTACATCTACGGTAGTTTGGGAGTTTGTTTGTGCTAATACAGGGTTGTTATTTTGTTTAGAAAACATCAACCCAATTCCGATTATTAAGAGAGCAAAAATACTTTTTATAGTCAATTGTTTAAACAATAATAGAGATGATAATTTAGAATTATTTTTCGGGGTTTTCATAAAAAAAATCAAAAGTTGTTAGGAAGAATCAATTAATCATATTTTGGCAACTTAGATAAAATATTGGGTAAAGAAAGAATGAATTTTACCGCAAAAACTATTAAATTTATGCAAAATAATTTGATTTAGTAAATATGATATTTCGGTGTATTTGCTATGCTTAGAATATTCTTTAAAATAAAAATCAGATTAAACCGTGTTTATACTGAAAATTTATCTATAGCGTTTCTCGGACTCATGGGGTACACCTAACACCTGCCTCCTGCCCAGAAGCTTCCTGCCTCAAAACCAAAAACTCTGTATTTCACCAGTATGAGAACTGCTATATATTGATTAGACCTCTTGCAAAAATAAATTAGAAATCAAAATCTATCACTTTTGACTTTTGACTTCACCCAACCAGGGTTAATCGGACTTATGTAAGCAGAGTTGATGCAGCACGTAGCCGATCTGCCTTCAACCGCACTGGGCGATCGCATCCAAATTAAGACTATGATCCAAGTTAAACCTCGGTTTCAAAGCTTTGAAGAATATCTGTCCTATGACGATGGTACAGATAACCTGTATGAATTATTTAATGGAGAGTTGATCGAAGTGCCACCAGAATCAGGGATAAACGTGCAAATTGCCAATCGTCTTTTCCTGGTTTTTGCCCTGTTGATTGGTACAGATCGGGTTAGAGGACATGGGTTAGAATTGGAAGTGCGAGGTGAACCGAGAAACCGTTATCCCGACCTCACAATCATTCGAGAAGAACATATTCAGCAGTTAGCGAAGCGCAATACCCTTCGCCTGTCAATGACTCCTCCTTTACTGGTGATTGAAGTGGTCAGTCCTGGGGAATTACAACGAGAGAGAGATTATATTGCTAAAAGATCCCAGTATCAGGATTGTGGTATTCCTGAATATTGGATTATTGATCCTGATGCTCAAACGGTGCTGGTCTTAGAACTCACGGGAAATACTTACGATAAAGTAGGCAGCTTTTCTGGTCAGGAGCAAGTGCGATCTCCCCAGTTTAGCGAACTGAACCTAACAGCAACACAAATCTTTGAATCAGCTAATCAAGAAGAATCATAATCAAGAAAGCAACTAAATATGAGCAAAAAACTTGGTGAGTTACCTCAACCGAGAAAGTCAAGAAAATCATACAAGTCTCAAACTTTTACCCTGCCTACTGTCCCGCTTTAAGTTGGTTGCCGGAGAATTAATCAGACAACTAGACTATAAAGCTAGTTGGTACGGAAGAGTGTTAATTCAAGTTGACCGCTTTTTCCCATCATCAAAACGATGCCATGCTTGCGGTCATGTATTGGATAAACTTCCTTTAGAAGTTAGAGAATGGGATTGTGTTTGTGGCTCTCATAACTTGAGGGACTACAACAATGCCTTAAATCTCTTAGCCGTCGGACGGACGGTGGGCGAAGGGGGCTTCAATAAACCAAGGTCGATGCACCTTAATTAACAACTTAAAATAAAACACCCTTCCCCAGCCTAGGTCGATACCTCTGTCGGGGACAAGGCTTTAGCCCTGTCTAGTCAAGTGTCGTCGAAGTAGGAAGCCCACCCCGTAGAACGGGGTGCGGTGTGTCACTCATCCCATATACTACTGACCGTATAAGACGAGCCTGGCATCTCCCAAAAACTGCCATCAACAAATCGGTAATGAATATCTAATTCAGCTAGGGCTTCCATCTCTTGATGGTTCAATTCAACCTCCACCGCTTCAAAATTCTTTTGCAGATGAACCGGATTTACTGACTTGGGAATGACAATTGTGCCTCTATTTAGTCCCCAACTGAGTAACACTTGAGCTGGGGAAATCCCCTGCTGACCAGCAATTTGTTTGAGCAGCGGATGCTCCATCAAGTTAGGTTCATCTTTTTTCTTCAGAAAAGCAGGTCGGTCTCCCGATCCTAGAGGGGAATAGGCACAAAAGAGAACATTTTCCCGCTGGCAATATTCGAGCAATTCCTGTTGTTGTAAGTAGGGATGGGATTCTACCTGATTGACTTCCGGTTTGACTGACCCCGACTCGAGCAAGTTAGCTAGTTTTTTTTGACTGAAGTTACTCACTCCCAGATGCTTGCATAATCCTTCGGCCAAACACTCTTCCATCGCTTTCCAGGTCGAGGCCAGAGGTACTTCCTCGAGGGAGCGAAAATCTTCAGCTTTCTCTGGCAGACCCACCCCTTGTTTCAAGACAACAGGCCAGTGAATCAGATACAAATCCAGGTAATCTACCTGTAAATCCCTCAGGGTCTTTTGCAAAGCGGGTAAGACCGACTCCGCTCCATGGGCATTGTTCCACAACTTAGAAGTAATCCAAAGTTCCTCTCGCTTAATTAAGCCAGAATCCAGGGCTTCTTTTATTGCTTGACCAATCTCGACTTCATTGCCGTAAATAGGAGCACAATCAAAATGTCTATAGCCAATTTGGAGAGCTTTTTTTATCGCTTGAGCAACTTTTCCTTCTTCCGATTTCCAGGTCCCCAAACCCAAGGCAGGTATGGTGTCTCCATTGGCTAATTGGTAGAATTTCATAGGGATGCGGTCAATTTAACTTGGCAAATGATTACATAGATGCTAATCTACCACGAAAGGGAAGCTATCCACCCGTACTTTTGATATTCGTTACCATTACTCAATCATTTTTATTCGCCATACTTGTGGCTATCCTGGACTTGAGCGACTGAAGAAATATCTTATCCATCAGTTTCTCTTTCTTTAGTTCTAATTTCAAGATTTCTACCTGGACTATGCTTAACAGCCTTTGGTAATTAGCAATAGCTTTGTCAATCTCAATTAGTTGCTCTTCGTTCTTCTTCGGTTTAGACATTGTTGCTTTTTAACTCAGAGATATTTGACGAGCGATAATTTCAGCGAATACTATTAATTCAAGATAGAAATGACCGCATCTACGGATGCTTGTCCAAAATACGGTCACTCTGCCTAGTAAATTATTAACCAGGTGTTTTATTTACAGTCCTGTCAACCTAGTTTATTGCTAGTCAATTAGTAGGTGGGGGAAATTAAACTCAACTATGTTTACTTTTGTAAACTTGATATCAATTATTTGATTGATATCAAGTTTAGGTAAGTTTACATTTAGATACATAGTTCAGATTATTTATGTCTACCTACT
>JASJEK010000327.1 GCA_030064915.1 Xenococcaceae cyanobacterium MO_234.B1 | reverse complement strand
TAATTGATATCAAGTTTAGGTAAGTTTACATTTAGATACATAGTTCAGATTATTTATGTCTACCAATCTCAAACCTAGTTACATCTAATAGGTAGACCACAAGCTTGAGGTAGTTCAGTAAAAAGAAGTACGTCTGGTTCTACTGTCTTTTGCAGAGCTTGTAAAACACCTACTGCTTCTGGACTTAATCGCTTAGTTTGTTTAGTGTATTTAGGTAGTTTACTTACAAACTGGTACAAGGGAGTAACTACTGTAAGTAAAGTTGCATTACGTAGCTTTCCTGGTTTTTTAGCTTTAGCATTCCGTAAAATAGCTTCAAGCTCTTTAAATACCTGCGATCGCAATCCGACAACTTCAAAATACTTAACCGCAAAACGAGATGGGTCTTTTAATAATAACTCGAAATGCTCTACTCCCAAAATAGGAATAAAAGTACCATCTTGATAAACCCCTACATCATCGATGTAATAGAGCAAGACAGCAGCTATTAATACAGGAATCACCCCCTGCTTTATTCCATAGGGAGGATTAGCTAAAATTTTATAGAGCTTATCTAAAGTTTGAGGTTTTTCCTTGGCAGATAAACAGAATTCATCAATAGCTTGCCATAACGTCCATACTCCCGATTCTTCAGATGGTGGATGAAAATCCCAATATCCATCCTTCTCCTTGTGAATTTTAGTTTAACTCAAGAGAGAATAATACTCTGAGAACTTACTGCAATTCGGAGGCTACGGGTTGCGTAATCTCATCATCAACAACTTCAGAATCTCATTCGTCTTTTCCTGGCAACCAATCCTCGTCTAATATCAGTTCTAGGGAATAGGAACACTTTGTTGGAAAGACTGAAAGTGGTATTCCTGTCTGCTTGCTTGCTTTGCGACGAGCCTGCTGATAACTTGGTTCGAGTTGCTTTGCAGGGTAGCTTTTGAGACTAGGACTATCTTGGATAGCTAGCTCAATCTGCGTTCGAGCGTCAGTAATAGAGTCCAGCCAGCTATCCGAGCGACGTTGGGGTTGATACTGCCATTTGAGAAGATGCAACAGAAGGCGAGTCAGTTGGCTAGAAATACCCCGCCGTTCACTCTTGCCCAAGTCTTCAACCTCCTCAATCAAATGCTCTAAGTCAATCTCCTGCCAACGGCGTTCTCGCAAGAGTTGGGCTGTCTGTTGAACCCACAAATTAAAGTCTGTTGTGTAGGTTGTACTCACGAGTTACCTTCCACCTTCTCCCTCAGGAATATCAGATTATATTTTAACTTGGCGTGAATATTTTCACTTCTCTAGCAATTTTTTCTGCCAGTTCATCCTCAGCAAGATCTAAGTCATAATCCATACCGCAATTGCTTCTAGGGAAATACTCTGTAGATTTCCTTGCGATGGGCAATTCTCTGGCAAATTAGAGTCTTGCTCTTCTTCTCAACTGTGATGCCAATTCGATAATCACCAACACGAATTTTGTACTTGTGGGGATAGCCTTTCATCTTTTCAAGATATCCCAAATCAAACGGATTCTCTGACTTCAACTGGTGGAAAACAATCCGCTCGCTCCGTTCTTGAACCTTGATGGGTAAAGCAGCCAAATCTTTTAAAAAGCGTTTGGTGTATTCAACTTTCCACATGCTGATTCTTCAAAGATTGATAGTAAGTCCAAGCTTCATCCTCAGATAGCCTTTCCTCAGCCTCAGTTTCCGTCATCAGTTTGTTCAAGCCAAAGTTTTCGAGAATTTCCTCAATTTGCTTAAATTCTGCAATCGGGATTTGAACTGCGATCGGCTGTTGATTTTCATCAACAACCAAGTTTTTGTTGATCTTAAGCATAGCTTGTCACTTTTAGAGATTTTCTTCTGCTCAGATAATAACCTGACGATTCTCCTAACACCAACTTGGCGCTCAATTTTTGATTTTAAAGAGGTTAAGAAGTTTGGCGATCGCGCTGTCAAGGTTTTCCGAGAAATAGCGATAAGACTCCTCCTATAGCTGTGCTTACCGCTACTCTTCTATGACTCCTTCTACAATAGAGTTATCAGATTATCCCAGAGCAAATTATGGAAACAATACTAGGAACCTTTGCTGCTTTAGTTATTCTGTCTGGCATAGGGGGAATAAAAATTGATCGAGAATACGAACGGGGTGTAATCTTTCGGCTAGGTCGTTTCAGAGGAATCAAGGGACCGGGAATGTACTGGATTATTCCCCTCGCCGATCGCAAAGCTCAAGTTGACATCCGCACCAAAACTGTTGATATCGCTCCTCAAGAAGCGGTTACTGCTGACAGCGTAACGATTAGAGTTAATGCTGTTTTGTTTTATCGCATCCTCGATCCCGATAAGGCAATTAACAGGGTTGAGGATTACAAGATGGCAGTCTATCAAGCTGCTATGACCACTCTACGCAATGTGGTCGGTCAAAACATCCTCGATGACATCTTGCAAAAACGGGACAAGATTAACTTTAAAGTCCAAGAAATTGTTGATGAAATCACCGAGCCTTGGGGGATTGAAATTGAAAGGGTGGAAATTAAGGATGTTGAAATTCCTCTAGCTATGCAAAGGGCAATGGCAAAAGAAGCAGAAGCTGTCAGGGAAAAACGCGCTCGGTTAATCAAAGCTGCTGCCGAACAGGAAGCCTCCATTAAGTTAGCCGAAGCCTCCCAAAGAATTATGGAAAATCCGGCTGCTTTGGAATTGCGACGGCTGCAAATGCTGACTGAAATTGGTGCGGAGAACAATACTACGACTTTGGTGATGATGCCATCAGATTTAATTACCTTAGCCAAGCAATGGAATGATGTTCTACAAAAGAATGACAGGGAAGATAAATCATCTTTGTGAGTTAGTGCTATTCTCTACTAATTGGCAACTCTAACCAGTCGCTGAGTTCTTTAGCCAACCAATCTAATTCTGAAGAATTAAGCACTCGTCTTCTGCGGATTCGCAACCATTGAGCCAAAGCATTTCGCCCCAGTACATACTTGCGTTTTCCTGCTCGAACAACTAACTGAGAAGGGGTCCTAACTCTAACTGGTTCCGTTTTAGATCTTACGGGTCGGAGGATTTGTCCTTCGACAACTTCTAGTTTGTCAATATCCTGTCTGTTCCCTGGACGAGGTGAAGCATACTTTAATCCCAACAACTCATAGGTTAGGGAAATCTTCTGCTGAGTGAGACAGAAACGGATCTTACCAAATAAGGTAAAGAGAATTGCCAATAACAGCCAAATGCCAAACGCCCAGTGAAAGAGGGGAAACAACATCAGCAACGGTTCTCTCCAAACAGAAATAGTCCAACTAATTAGCATCGAAAGCCATATCAGATCGAAACAGCAGAGAAACCCCACCTGAAGACTAAAGCCTACGGGAGGGATGGTAATTTCTAACCGCTCCTTTTGCTTGATTAATTGAATTTTGCTGTCCTCGGGCTGGAAAACAACCAAGGGAAAGTGAGGCAGCGACAAGTTATCTAGCGACAAATTATCTAAGGCTTGTAGTGCTTCTCGCGCCGAAGCCGGACGAAGTTTTAAACTAGGT
Organism: Xenococcaceae cyanobacterium MO_234.B1; assembly: GCA_030064915.1. Lineage (GTDB taxonomy): Bacteria > Cyanobacteriota > Cyanobacteriia > Cyanobacteriales > Xenococcaceae > JASJCP01. The sequence continues at coordinate 3,566 of JASJEK010000327.1, read as the reverse complement.
TCTGTCAGCCACTTCAACCAGTCAAGAAAAGCAGGGCTGAGGTTTACCAGTTGTTCAAACTGAATCTTCATTTCATCCTGGAGCAAATCTGCTGGATGAGTTCCTGTTACCAGATGAATCAAGGTTGCCCCCAGACCATAAAGATCGGAGGCGGGAACGGCACGTCCACCAAATTGCTCTGGTGGCATGTAGCCATAAGTTCCGACTACTGTTATGGTTAGGTCTTGTTGCGCTACAGCAGTTTTGACGGAGCCAAAATCCACTAGATAGACTTGACCGACATGCTCGCCAGAGCGGTCGCCCAATAAAACATTACTGGCTTTAATATCGCGGTGAATGACAGGAGGAAGCCTTTCGTGGAGGTAAATTAGCACCTCTAATAAGGCTTGAGCAATTTGCTTAACCTCTACTTCGCTAAAGGTACGTCCTGCTTGCAGGTGTTCTGCCAAAGACCTAGCTGGGATATAGGTTTGTACCAGGGCAAAGCCTTTTAAGTCTGGTAAGTTGAGGTCAAAGTAGTCTAAATAGCGAGGGATTGCTGGATGAGAGAGTTCTTCAAGAATTTGAGCCTCCCTAGCGAACAGTTTCAAATCCTGCCATTTAAAGTCACTGCCAAAAGTCAGCAGTTTGATGACTACTAGTTCTTGAGTTGCTAAATCTCGTGCCAACAAAGTTTGTCGTCCAGCATTTTTTCTCAGTTGTCGCTCAATTGCGTAGCGTCCCTGCAAAATCTTATCTCTCATTAGAACTAATCTTTATCCGTTCATTTTTTACTAACATTTGCGTTCCAAATTGAAAAATTCCTGCTTCAACTAGGGTCGTCGGCGACTTCCTATCCACAGGCTTGAGTTTGGCGGTGACTCCACCTACTTAAATTGATACTAGCGTTCCAGTCCCGTTCGATAAACGAACCACAGCTAACACAACAAAACCATCTATCCGATAGCTTTAAATCTGGGTTATACCAGCCACAATTAGAACAAGTTTTACTTGAGGGAAAAAACCTATCAGCAATAATTAACTTGCTGCCATAGAGTTGACACTTATACTCTAGCTGTCTTCTGAATTCGTAAAAACCCATATCAGCTATAGCTTTTGCCAACTTGCCATTTTTTAATAATCCCGATACATTTAAGTCTTCGATTACTATTTCGCTGTGGTTTTTGGCTAAATAAGTAGTGAGCTTGTTTAATGTATCTTGGCGAATGTTGGCTATTCTCCGATGTAGCTTGGCTATCTTGTCCGAAGCTCTTTTCCAATTGGCTGAACCAATTACCTTGTTACGGTTACGCCATTGCAGTTTGGCTAACTTCTTCTCGTATTTTCTGTAACTTTTTGCTCCTTCAAAAACGATTCCTGTACTCAAATAAGCTAGAGTTTTAATCCCTAAATCTACTCCTACTCTTGCTACTGTCTTAATAGTTGGTTTGGGTTCAATCTCAATTTTGTAACTGATAAACCAGCTATCAGCTTTTCTTGAGATAGTAACGTTTTTTGGTTTATATCCTTGTGGCAATCTTTCATAGGTTCTCAAAATTCCTATTTTGGGAACTTGAATTTTAAAGTGGTCTATTACTTTAATTGTGCCATCAAGAGTAAAACTGTCAGACTTTCCTTTTTTCTTAAAGCGTGGTGGCTGCTTGCTCCGTCCACATGGCGAGGAAACCTCGCCGTGGGCGGTGCGCTTTTTCTTTTTCTTAAAACAATCCTCCCAAGCTGCCCTCAAATGTCTCAAAGCAAACTGAGGCGCACATTTAGAACTCTCGTAATACCAAGGATTTTTGGGCTTAACCATTGCTACTAGCCATTTATGCAGATCAATGGCTGAAGGAAATTTGATTTTCGCTTCTGGATTATCTCGATTATGTAAGAGTATCTGTTTGGTTAATCCCAGTCCCCAATTATAGGCGTGGCGAGCAACACCAGCGTGTTGAGCCAACATTGTTCGCTGCTTATTGTTTAATTTGAGTTCTGTCTTAAATCCAAGTAGCATAAAGTTATTATACGTTATTTTTCCGTACAATGAAACGACTAGAAGTAAGAATATCAGATGAAGAGGCACAGATTTTAGAACAATATTGTCTTCAAAGTGAAAAAACGAAAACAGATGTCATCAGGTCTTATATTCGCCAGCTAAAACGAAAGGTAAGGAAGCGGTGCGACCCTGGCGAGGTTTCCTCGCCCAAGGAACGCGCACCAAGAGAAGTTAGCAATAGTTAGTGTTTAAGGAACTGTTTTTCAACCTTTGCTGTTGAGCCTGATAGTAGTTCACCATAAAAAGGACTTTCTTCTCATCGGTACAAAACGAACCGGAATGGTTTTCTCCTCAACTATCCGATTCTCTGTTTTGGTCAGCACAATTATGTCCTGATACCATTTACCCACGGGAATCACCATCTTTCCGTTAATTGCTAGCTGTTCAATTAAGGGTTCGGGTATCTCTTCTGGAGCTGCAGTGACAATAATTGCATCATAGGGAGCATGTTCTGCCCAGCCTTGGTAGCCATCACCAGTTTTTACTTCGATGTTCTGGTAACCCAGTTGACTGAGGGTTTGACGAGCTCTTTCTGCTAGTTGGGGAATAATCTCGATGGAATAGACTTCTTGGGCTATCTCCCCCAGTACCGCTGCCTGATATCCACAACCAGTTCCGATTTCCAACACTTTTGCCTCGGGAGCAATCTCAGCAGCTTCGCTCATGTAAGCAACAATGTACGGTTGAGAGATGGTCTGGTCATGACCAATGGGTAAAGGGCGATCGCTGTAGGCTAAATTCCTCCAAGATGAGTCAACGAATTGATGGCGAGGCACTTGAGACATGGCTGCTAAAACCCGTTGATCTTTTATACCCCGAGCGCGAATCTGGTATTTCACCATTTGCCTGCGCTGTTGCTCAAATTGCTCTCCCAATTGCTCTCCAGCAGCATAAAAGCTATTTATCTGAAGTCCAGGGTAATTGGAGGATAGTTCTACTGCATAACCAGGGAGGTACATAAGTAAAACACAAAAACATAATAAAGCGATTGATGCTAATTCCCAACTCATAATTCTGTTCCCAATTTACTAACATTTGTGTTCCAAATAACTTTAGTATTAACTATCTGCTGACCATAAAAGGGATTTTGAGGTTTTGCTGTTGTTGAGCATAGTAGAAGACAACAGTTTTTCTGGAGATAATTTCCCAGTTTGTAACCATCGATCGATCTCTGAAGTTTTTTGAGCTAGAGCGAGTTGCGATCGCAGTTGGTCCCCTTCTAAAATTTCTTTTTCCAAGAGGATTTGAGCTAATGTTGCCAATAGTTCGCGATTTTCTTGCAGAATCTCTAGGGCAACCTGATGGGCACCATCAATTACGGCTTTAACTTCCCGATCGATTTCTTCCGCAATCAGAGGACTAACCTGACGGCGAGGATTAGTGATGCCTTCGAGAAACTGCTGCTGGATTTTTTCAAAGGCAACTGGCCCTAAGCGATCGCTCATGCCATAGAGAGTAACATACCGTTCCGCAAAGTCAGTGGCTTTTTGAATATCATCACTAGCTCCCGTAGATACCTTACCAAATGTCA
>JASJEK010000326.1 GCA_030064915.1 Xenococcaceae cyanobacterium MO_234.B1 | reverse complement strand
TCGTCATCTTGAGATTATGAAAAAACTTTGAGGAATTTGTGAAGGAAGAACTTTTGCTTAACAGCAGAGGCAATCGACCCAATCAAAATTTCATCATTCTGCCATTGACTTCCTCTCATACCCCAATGGGAAAAGCTCAAACAGAGTGACGTACCCGACGCTGACCGCAAGCGGTACAGGTGCGGGCTTCCCAGTCCCTTCGCTCTTGAAGAGAGGGGAACTTCGTTCGTGGTACTCGCTTATCTTTCCCACTACCGCGTTTTATACAGAGGTACACGCCCAGCCCCTGTTTTTGTAGAGATATGAAATACTACTACGCACTCGATTCCCCAATACACTTTTACGTTTACGGGGCGTTTAAAGTGCTGAAATAAATTCAGCACGCAGCCCCTCCCCAAGGAAAAATTCGAGGATTCTGGTTCACAACCCATGTGTATTTTATTTTCAAGGTTCAATTATCCGATGAGGCTATTCTCCTTCTTTCGGAATAAAGCTATTATACAACGCTTGAAACCTTTGCCCTTCGTGAAGATTTCAATTCAAAATTGTAAAGTTAAGACCGATAAACCCTGCGTCGGCTTTCATCCAGACATTCGTGAGGGGCTGTCACCCGAATCGAATTCGGGTGCTTGTAAGCCCCGTGCTATCGCACAGAATGCTGGGCTTCCCGCCGACAAAGCTAAACCAGTTTTATAATTATTAAGTTTCACAGTCAGCGTTACACCGCGCCCTTAACGACGGTGCGGTGCGGGGCGCTTGCTGGAGCTTTAATCTTTAATCTATGGATATGAACCTTAAGGCACGGGGCAATAGAAGCTCCATTGCGCGGGGGGCTAGAACATAACAGTCAACCGTTAGAGTTACAAAAGATAAATCCCACAAGCCCCCTTCCCCGACCGCATTCCGCGGTCAAAAGTCAATAGATGTCAATACAGAAGAAAAGCAACTTCAAAATAGTCGGTAGTAGAGATAAAATAATTGAGAGTAATTAATAAAAGCTACTTTAAGTTATGCAAAGCGACAAAGATTTGACTACTAGCCCACAAGAAAAAGAATTATCACTATCAGAGAGAGTTTCTCGTCTAGAAAAGCGATTGGAAGACGCTTTGATAACAATAGCTGACACCCATCGCTATGGCAAACTTCGAGACTTGTTAGAAGCTGGTAAATGGAAAGAGGCGGATCTAGAAACTACTAAAGTGATGATAGAGATAGCTGGGCAAACCAACATAGAGGACATTACCCCCGACAGAATTGAAACATTTCCTTGCAATGCCATTATGGTAATTGACCAACTTTGGCAAAAATACAGTAATAAACGTTTTGGCTTTAGCGTTCAATTGCGTTTGTATCAAAGTCTCGGCGGTAATATGGATGCAATTAGAGCGCAAAAGAATGAATTTTTACAACGTACCGGTGAGAAAATCGGTTGGCATAAAAAAGAGGGCAAACGAATTGAATATGATGATTTTGATTTTTCTCTTAATGCACCAGAAGGCGGGCTTCCAGGGAATTGGTGGTTTTCTCCTTATGGGGCAAAAATGAACAACCTCTTTCTGGCTCGCCTAATGACCTGCGAAGTTTAGAATCTGGAGCGAGTGTGACACTCCCGCATCTTTTGCCCGTGCGGGTTTCTAACCAACACAAACATTATAATTAGCATTTACCATAAACTTAAAATGTGGTATTGTTATCTCATGATACTTAACTATGTCTATCGAATTTATCCAGATGCCCGACAAGAAAAACTGCTCTTAGAGTGGCTAGAAACTTGTCGAATATCTTATAACTATGCACTTCGGGAGCTAAAAGACTGGATAGCTTCTCGCAAATGCCCTATCGATAGATGTAGTTTGGAATCAGAATATATTATGTCTGCCGACTATCCTTTTCCTGGGTATCATCAGCAGCAAAATAACTTGCCCAAAGCTAAGAAAGTATTTCCTCGATTAAAGACAGTTCCTTCTCAGGTTCTTCAAACCAATATTAGAAGGCTGCACGATGCTTGGGATTTCTTTCAAAAGAGGGGATTCGGCTTTCCAAGATTCAAAAAGTATGGACAGATGAAGTCATTACTTTTTCCCCAATTCAAGGATAATCCTTTAACTGGTTGGCAAGTTAAATTACCTAAACTTGGTTTGGTACAAATCAATCTACATAGACCCATACCTGATGGTTTTGCGGTTAAACAGATTAGAATACTCAAAAAAGCCAAGGGTTGGTATGCTGTTATTGCTATTGGTTCAGAGATAGAAATTCCTGAGCCAGTACCACATGGACACTGTATCGGGGTTGATGTAGGGTTACTCTCCTATTGTTCAACTAGTGATGGTTTTGTCGAACCTGGACGCAAGTTTTTCAAGACACTGTACCGTCGGCTGAAAGTGCTACAACACAGATTGTCTAAGAAACAGAAACACTCCAAAAATTACGAGAAAGCCAGAAAAAAAGTAGAGGCACTACATAATCATATAGCCTTCAAAAGGAAAGATTACCAGTTCAAGCTTGCTCATAAACTCTGTGATATGGCAGATACTATCTTCTTGGAAGATATAGACTTTCGGCTCATGGCTAAAGGCTTCTTGGGCAAGCATACGGTTGATGCTGCATTTGGTCAATTTAGACAGATACTCAAATATGTAGGCAAAAAGCGCAATGTATTTGTAGCAGAAGTAGATCATCGGGGAAGTAGTCAAACTTGCCCAAACTGTCGCATTTCTGTCAGGAAGGAGCTAGAAGATAGAATCCATTCTTGTCCTGAATGTCTGTACGAAGTTGATAGGGATATCGCATCTGGTCAAGAACTATGTAATCGAGGCATAGAAATGCTTAGTACCCAAGGACTTTGGGGGAAAGAAATAGGCTGTCAAGTCGGGCTGTCGGGGGCATTTTGCCTAGATAAGTGGCGCGGGACAGCAAGGTCTATTGGCGACAATGGAAGCCCACGCTATAGTAAAAACGAAGCGATAGCGTAGTTTTTATTTAGCGTTAGGAGTAGTCACCCCGTCTCATTCCTTTGCCAAGATATGCCAACAAGAATCCACTCAAACCGATCATTCCCCAATGGAAAAAGTTGCTCATTGCTGAAGCCGTACCAATTAAGATCAATCCTAGTAAATAATATCGAATCTTGACAGATAATTTTAATTTGTGTTGTTTAAAATTCATTTTTCTCCTTCTACTTTTTATAGGGTTCCCCAGAAACTTGATTTTGCTCGCTGGGTTCAATATCATTATCATCCATTATTCTACTTTTCCCCTGTTCGACAGCTTGATAAGCAGCACCGATGACAAATCCCAAACTCGCTCCTACGATAAGTGACATTGGTCGTCGCGACGGGCGTTCACTAATATGATTAACTGCTAAGCCAAGCATCGCACCGATAAGGGCAGTCATAATCCCTGAGAAAATAACTGTTCTGAAGTTCATAGCGTTTACCTTCTACCAAATTAGAAAATTAAATTAATGATACTGTAATTGTACCTCTCACCCTTTGCTCATTGTTTCTGAGGTTAGAAAAATTAGCTATTTCTTTGGTTTTGATGATTCTCGGAGATATCTAATGAATCATCAAAAGTCTTCCTCGCGGTTAAAACCCTCGATCTCTCGATATAACTTTTCGATGTTTTCCTCTTGAATAAACTGCTCGATCTCTTGATTTAACTTCTCCGATGAAGCTTTACTAATCAGATAGTTTTTAAAATCTTGTCCTTGACTGAGGTGGATCAGATAAGAAGCTTCCAGAAAGGGAAGATAATCAGCATTATTGGCGACATAAACTTCAGAAAAGGCAAGTATTGTGGCATTGCCGGATTCTTGCAGCAATCGAGGCTCTGGTAGAGTTAGCCGCTCAACCGAATTGATCAGCTCACTGGCTCCCCCGTCTAGTTGAGAAATATCAACGTGAGCTTGTCCTTGTTGCAGTACTAAGTATTTATTAGGAGTAGTCAGCCAGGTGAGCGCTCCCAGTTGTTCCCAGACAAAAGGGGTAGCGGGGTCGTAACTGCCTGCTCCCACGATAACCGGAATTTGAATCTGACTCAATCCGTTGGGACCGAAGATAGCTGCATTAACTGGGTTATGGGCTATAACTGCTACAACGCGATCGTCTCGGAAATTATAGGTTTTGCGCTCCAACTCTAAAGCTCGGCATTGTAGGAGCAAGGCAGTATTAATCCTACCTCTGCCAACGCGGCATTCTTCTTCGAGATGGTCAAAATCAATGGTTGCTCCAGCAACCGCTAGGGCAGTATAGCCCCCAAAGGAGTGACCGAAAACTCCCACCTTGTCTAGGATAAGTTGCCCGTCAAATTCTCTGAGATTGCGTCGCTCTAGTTGGTCGATAACATAGCTGATATCGAGGGGGCGATCGATAAATTCATCAGTGAGAAAAACTTGCCGCGACAAGCCCTTTAAAAATGCTTGCGTCTGTCGAGCATCGCTGCCAATATGTTGGGGCATTACCACTACATAGCCGTGGGAGGCTAAGTATTGCCCATCATCAGCAAATTCTTCCGGTCTAGAGCTCAATCCATGAGATATAACCATTACTGGAGTTCCGCCTTCTCTCAACCGCTGTGGCATATAGACATCTACGTAAAAGGTGCGATTGCGACTTCTATCAGTGAGAGTCCACCGTTTTTGCTCCACGCCAAAGCTTCCCTTCTGCCGCAAATCGGGAAGCTTGTCGAAATTAACAGGTTCTGCTGCTGCTGCCTCCATTTCCGACAATTTGGGAATTATTTCTTCGCTAAACACCTTAGTTGCCTTGACCACTTTTTCAGTAAGCTGTGCGGTCTTTCTGACCTTTCTCAGATCGATCTGCATATTGGTGGGCAAATTGCGGAAAAAGTTGATTAAGCTTAACCCCTCTGAATCGAAAGCTGCTTGCACCATTGCTGCACGCAGGGCGTATTTACCATTCCTGCCCCCCTGAATTCTGATATAGTTACCAACACGTTTGAGGAGAGCTTCTCCGAGTTGGCTGTTGAAAAAGCGAGAGACCAGAAGTGGGTTGAGTGGGGCGGGTTTATTTAGTACTGCGCGAAACTTGATTTTCTCTTCGTCATCCACCCCACCTATGCTAAAGTAAAATCCTAACTCCTTGTTGACCTTCCCCTCTCGGGCAAAGAGATCTAGAGAATCAATTCGCAGGGATTCATATATCGGAGTATAACTAAAATAGATTTTCTCAGCAGCCTTTACAGGCATCACTGTTGCTGCAACTGTTGTTACTACTCCTAATGCCAGACCCTGGAGCCAACGAGGCAGAGATAATTTAGGAGAGCGAGTGTGATTATTAATAAAGCGGTTATTAGTCATAAAAAAATGCTAATGTCTAGAAAAATGCTAATGTCTAGAAAAATGCTAATGTCTAGAAAAATGCTAATGTCTAGAAAAGCATACTCCAAGATAATGTTTTGGTCAATTTATTAATAAACTCGTATAATTTCTTTTCGCCACTGGGCAGCGCCTTGCTTGCAGCAAGACCGCACCTATAAGCTGAGCTTCGTTCAAATTTAAATAGTTTCAAGAGTAAAAAAATTTCAATAGTAAAACCTGATTGCCTATGTTTGCATCGGTTTAACTTCTGAGGGGTTCGGGGAGCTATAAGTCCCGCGCTGTATTTGAAAAATCAGCGTCGGGACGGGGCGTATAAACTTCTGGGGAAACCCCAGAAGACAGCCCCTCATCCATGGCGCGAAGGGGACTTGAAAACTAAACTGGTAGATTTAGACGCACAATCAAAGTATATTGAAGCCCCCTTCCGCCCCCGCACTAATTATAATGGACGGGGCTTACAAGGGCGCGACGCTCCTTTTGCGCCACAGCCCCTCCTCGATGCCATTATAATTAGTATTTACCACAAACTGCAAATGTGGTATTATTATCTGTATGATACTAAATTATGTCTATCGAATTTATCCAGATGCCCGACAAGAAGAACTACTTTTAGAGTGGTTAGAAATTTGTCGGAAGTCTTATAACTATGCACTCAGGGAACTCAAGGATTACATTGGTTCTCGAAAATGTGCTATCGATAGATGTAGTTTGGTTTCCGAATATATCATTCGGAGCGATTATCCTTTTCCTGGATATCATCAACAGCAAAACAACTTGCCTAAAGCCAAGAAAGTATACCCTGAGCTAAAATCAGTTCCTTCTCAAGTTTTACAAACTAACATCAGAAGACTGCACGATGCTTGGGACTTTTTTATCAATAGGGGATTTGGGTTTCCGAGATTCAAAAAGTATGGACAGATGAAGTCAATACTTTTTCCTCAATTCAAAGTTAATCCTCTTACTGGATGGCAGATAAAGTTACCCAAGCTTGGTTTAGTTCAGATCAATCTACATCGACCTATCCCAGAAGGATTTGTGATCAAGCAAGTTAGGATACTGAAAAAAGCGTCATGTTGGTATGCTGTCGCTTCTATCCAGTCGGATACAGAAATACCTGACCCAGTGCCTCACGGTCACTTTATTGGGATAGACGTAGGTTTGTTATCTTATTGTGCGACAAGTGATGGCTTTATCGAACCTGGGCGCAAGTTTTTCAAGACGCTGTACCGTCGGCTGAAAGTGCTACAACACAGACTGTCTAAAAAACAAAAACGCTCCAAGAACTATGAGAAAGCTAGAAAGAAAGTTGAAGCCCTGCACAATCATATTGCCTTCAAGAGAAAGGATTACCAGTTCAAGCTTGCCCATAAACTCTGCGACATGGCAGATACTATCTTCGTAGAAGATATAGATTTCCGGATCATGGCGAAAGGTTTTCTGGGCAAGCATACAGTTGACGCAGGTTTCGGTCAGTTTCGACAGATACTCAAATATGTAGGTAAGCGACGGAATGTATTTCTAGCCGAAGTAGATCATCGAGGTAGTAGTCAGACTTGTCCTAACTGTCGCATTTCTGTCAGGAAAGAGCTAGAGAATAGAATCCACTCATGCCCTGAGTGCTTGTACCAAACTGACAGAGACATTGCATCAGCCCAGGAACTCTGTAATCGAGGCATAGAAATGCTTAGTACCCAAGGACTTTGGGGGAAAGAAATAGGCTGTCAAGTCGGGCTGTCGGGGGCATTTTGCCTAG
>JASJEK010000325.1 GCA_030064915.1 Xenococcaceae cyanobacterium MO_234.B1 | reverse complement strand
ACTAATCAAAATCCTAGTTATTCTGTAGCCATCGAAATGTTGGCTAGAGGAGAAGTTGATTTTGTCTTTAATGGGCGACCTCTAAGTCCCACCGAATACGCCAAAGCGACTCTCCAAAATATCAAATTACAAGAAACTGCGATCGCACGTGATGGCATAGTTTTCTACTCTCACCCAGAGTTATCTGTAGACAAAATAACTATCAAAGAATTGATGGGGATTTGGGGAGGCTATATCACTAACTGGAAACAATTGGGGGGGGAAGATTTACCCATTACTCCTGTAATTCTTTCCAAGGAGAATATCGAGTCATTAGGCTTTGAGGTTAGTGATAATGCCAAGATTCACTATGCTTCTAACCATACTTTGGCGGTCAGAAAAGTCATCGAGACTCCTGGAGCAATTGGTTATGCTTCTGCCAGCTTGGTTCAGAATCAGAGCTTACTGAAGTTTTTAACATTGGGGAAAACCAGTGCGCTCAATCCAGACATAGTTAATTATACTCCACCGTTTGTAGGAGAAGGACAGCCTAACAAAGAAGCTTTTGAGAAGGGTAGTTATCCACTGGTGCGAAGATTGTTTTTGGTAATCAGCAATCGTCGAATGTCACAAGCTGCTGGTACTGCCATGAGTAATTTTCTCTTGTCTTATCAGGGACAGGAGATCGTTGATAAGGCTGGATTTGTTTCCCTTCGGAGTCGCGGTAAATAGCATTTTCTCAACAGTGAAAACTCAATTCCAAGAATCTATTATGGAAAGAAGATTAGACACCAACAAAACTTTAAAAGAAGCCCTTCAAGAGTTTCGCTTGGACAAAAAAGAAGACATCCCTTGGATTATTAAACTACTAGAAAATCCTCTTTCTCCCCTAGCGTTACCAGGTAAAATCTCTTTGTTCAATCATGATTGCTTGCACGTCTTACTAGACCGCAAAGTTACGGCATCGGATGAAGCCTTTGTGATTGGTTTTACTATGGGGAATGACCCCAAGACTAAACCCTGGCATCTAAAAATATTTAAGTTCTTTTCTCAATACATATATCCTCATCCTTACAGATTTTCTCGGGATAATTTTTCTGGTTTTGATTTGGGGTTTAACTACGGTAAAAGTTTGAAAATACAATTTAATATTATTGATTTTTCTAAGTATCAAGATGTCCAGATTCTCTGGGTGAGAAAAATATTGGGAATTGACGAAAAATCCTTATTAAAGTTAAGAGTAATTGGAAATTATTATCAAGATCAAAAATTAATTAGTCTTAGAGATAAAAATAATATACAAAGAAGCTTTTTTAAACTTAATAATATATTAAGGATTTTGAGTGCTATATTCTGTATGATTGGAGGAATCTTATTGAGTTCTAATACTAGAGATAGTGGCTATGGTTTTATTTTTCTGGCTGTCAGCTCTGGAACATTATTAATAGCTTCTTTGCTGCAACGGGACAAGATAATGATTTTCTATTCGGCTATGCTGTTTTTGTTTGTGGATTTAAGAGGGATTTATTTTTGGTTGATTGCTTAATTGAAGTTGAGTGGAGAAAGCTATCTTTTTCAAATAGTTTTTTTCTTTGTCTTCGTTTCTATTGAAAAAAATAAAAATGTTTACAAAAAGTTAATAACCCGTTATAAATTTAGTGAATCTATTAGAATACAAAAAGTAACTCTCAAGAAACTAATTGGTATTTTAAAAAGGGAAACTACTTCAAAATAAACCTTTAATTTATTGTAGAATTATGCAATCAGTTGTCAAAGTTATTCCTGAACAACCAGTAGAAAAAATTGTTTCTAATTATTTAACAGTCGTTGAGGGACATAAGCAAAAGTTATATTCTTTAAAAGAGTTTTCGAGTGAATTTAACTCCTACAAAGAATTTGATGCCAAATATACCAAAACTATTTACTTTTCTAAAGATATTTTTGTAGAAGGGTTTGATTATCTCAAGTTAATTATTGGGAAATGTTGGATTCATTTTCTCTCTTGGCAAGATGTTTTGTTAGCAGGTTCTCAAGCTCAAGTCATGCGTAGTAAAGGAGTTAGAGATGACCAAATAATTGAACTTTTGTCAAAACTTTATCCTTAATTGGGGAGTCTTTTGATAGTAGGGCTTTGCTACTCGACCCCCGATATTTGGTCTAAAAGTTGAGTCTCCTGTAGATAATATTTTTTAGGAATCTGTTGAAAACTTAATTAATCTGACTATTTATACTTCCCACAAAATTTGTTAAAATCAAGACTAGTTTAGATATTGTTCCAAAGTTTCAGCTAAGGTTTGTTCAGAAACATAACCTTGAACCATATCAACATCAACATTTTGACCTCTCTTAAAAATTATTATCGTTGGAATGCCTCTAATACCATACTGACTGGTAACATTTATATTTTTCTGAGTGTTGAGTGTGACTACTTTAACCTGACCTGCATATTTTTCAGCAATTTTTTCCATGACTGGAATCATCTTTCTACAAGAACCGCACTCTAAATCCGAGAATTTAACTAAAACTGGCAAGTTACTATCTAGTACTTCCTCCTGAAAGTTAGTCTCAGAGACTTCAATAATCTGAGTCGTAGGATTTTTTGGTGGTGAAGAGACCTTCTTTGATGGATCCTCGACAACATCATTTTCTTGTTCCCATTTTGAACAATCTGGAGTTTTTTCGGAGTTATAGTCTTCATCGTTTTTGATTTTTTTGATAAAGGCTTGATTTTTATTCCAGTTAGGAACAAAACCTTTATCAGATGTCCATTCTCCTGCATAATATGCTTGTTTCCAGTTACAAGATGACTTGATTTGGGAGTTAGTCATTCTAAATTTGGGGATAATATTGGCTTTTCGGACATTGGCACGATTGAAGTTGGCATTTTTGAGATTAGTGTCTCGGAAGTCAGCATTTTCGAGGTTGGCATTTTCAAGATCAGCTTCCTTCAGATGTGCTCCATAGAGCCTGGCATTATTAAGATTGGCATTATTAAGATTGGCATTATTAAGATTGGCATTAATGAAGTAGGTATTTTCGAGATTGGCATTTTCAAGATTAGCTTTGTAAAGATTGGCATTTTCGAAATTAGCTTTGTGTAGTCTGGCGTTTCTGAGGTCAGCCTCTTTGAGGTTGGCATTTTTGAGGTTATAAAATTTCAAATTTTTCTTCGCCTTGACTAGCCTTTCCAGTGCTTGAATTCTTCCAGGACAATCTTTTTTACCTGTACAATCTTGAACTATTCTTTTATCAGCATTTAACAATAGTTCTCTGACGACAAAATATCCTCCAATAATTGTTCCAATCAGAGGAATGATTAAGAATAAGCCAAAAAATTTTATCCGTTCTCTTCTTTGATATTTACTACTTTTGGTAACAAAACTTGAAGCTAATTGTGACAGAGGATATTTTTCTTGTTGTTCTTTCTGAAAATCCTTGGCTTCCTTTAATCTTTTCTTTGACAACAAATAATCTGTCTTTTGTACTGATGTTTGCCAGTCTTTAGCAGAATCTTCAATTTTTCGTTTTTGTCTAAGTTTATCGCGACATTCATCTAACCATTGGCGTAACAGTATCCAATTTCTAATTAAAGCTTCATGGGCTACATCAATTTCGGCTTGTTGTCCAATTTGGGAATTTGACTCTACTTGATTTCGAGTAACAATGAGTTTTTCATCAGCTAACTTTTGGACAACATTATCAATTAATTTTTCGCTATGTTTAGCAGTAATTAAATCTTGTTTAAGAACTCTTCTCCGAGTATCTTCTGTTCCTTCTCCCAAGGTGGTTAAGGATAAAAATATGTGTTTAGCGCAATCCTGTTCTTGTGGAGTTAAACTCTTATAAACTTTTGTCGCTCTTTGATTTAATGTTCCTCCAATACCGCCGAGTTTAGAATAAGCAGTAAATTTTAATTGATTATTTTCTCTTCTGTACCAAAGTTCCCTCAAAGTATCTTGTAGCAGAGGTAAACTACCTGGTGAACCTTCAACATCTTTGAGTATAGTTTCGGCTAATCCTGGTTCTAAAGTTAGTTTAACTTTGTCAGCAGGAGAAGCGATCGCCTGTCTTAATTCCTCTGCTTTCATAGGAGGGATAGTGATTAAGTTAGCCTGAATTATTTGACTTAACCCACTGTATTCACGTTCTATACATTTCCCAAAAAAGTCGCCACGCATGGCAATAATCAGACAGAGTTTATTATCTGTTTGGTCTAAAGCTTCTAACAGACATTGAAAGAAAGCTTCTCTCTTTTTTAAATCTGGGCATAGGGTAAATGCTTCTTCAAATTGGTCGATAACTAAGATGATTCGATTAGAGGTAGAAGCTTGGACTAATTTTCGTAATCCTTCTCCTTCTTTTTGTAGTAAAGATTCGATATCATCTAACTGTTTGGCTCGTTCAGTATCAGATAAATTAGGCTCAAGCCAGGAGAGAGCTAAGTTTTGTAGAGGATGTTGACCTGGAAGCATAATCTGAATCTTCCAATCTTGAGAACCAGCTAATTTCCTTCCTAATTTCAACTGATGTAATAATCCTGCTCTGAGTACTGAGGATTTGCCACTACCAGATGCACCGAGTATTGCTAGGAAATTATTTTGTCTAACTCGGTCAATAAGCTTATCAGTTAATTTTTCTCTGCCATAAAAGTATTTAGGATCTTCATCGTTGCAATCAAAATACTCTAAACCTTTGTAGGGACAGATATCATCACTATCTTGTCCTTTGGAGACAGGAATGGGGGTATCGAGAGTACGGGTTAGATTAATGGGTGAGCCAAAGTTAGTGAATACAGGTCTTTGGTTCTCATTTCTTAAGTTCTCATTGATAAAATCCGTCAGACTAATCGTGGTAATCCATTGTTGAGGAGAACGATTAGGATCTAAACCATCTAAAAGAACTTTAGTTAAAACGCTGTAATTACTATCCAAAGCTTGATAGGCTGATTCAAATTCTCTAGAAGCAGCAATGAAACAACGATCTCTAGCTTGTCCTTGTTCACCAGGGTCATACTTATTGAAGTTGAGGATTTCTCCACTATGACAACAATCTAACCAGATAATCTGCTGTCTTATAGGGCTTTCTTGGAGTAAGCGACGCAACCATTGTAGTGATAAACCATTGAAACTAAGATTTGTATCTACATCACTACTAGCCAAAAAACCTTCTTGAATTCCTAAATCCTGTCTCAGTCCATGACCAGAGAAATAAAATAATGCTGTATCAGGAGCTTGTCGTCCTTCTGGCTTAAATAGTTTGACTAATGCTTTTTGTAATTGAGTTAAGCTGAGTTCTTCTGTTTTAGCTACATAAGGGTTTTTGGTATTTGGGTCAATGGCTTCAGGGAGTCGCCAAACATTAAATTCACCATACTTTTCGAGAATTTGTGCGATCGCCTCAGCATCTAAAGCAGGAGCTTTAAGATTGTCTAATTTGCCGTCTTGATAGTTATTGATTCCAACGACTAACGCATCTCTACTCATCTTTATAAAGCTCTCAAGAATTCTTTTAAACTCATCTTTTTGTTATGTAGGGATATTCGCTCTAATGCTTCTTTTTCTTCTTGTCTTGTTTTTTCTTCAGTTATTCCTTTTTGCCCATCTCTAGTGATTTCAGTGTTGGTATTAGGAACAGTAATTTTTGTATCTGAATGAGAATTATTAATTACTGGAATTTCTTGAGGGGTTGCTGCTCCTTGAGTTTCTTTGGTGATGGCATTGATGATGAAGGGAGTCCCAACACCAGAGTAAAAAGCAGCATAGTTATTACTCGGTTCTAAGATATAAGCAACAAAACCCCCCAATAAGACAAAGACAATCGAGATGAGGATATAAGCCCAAGACCAACTAAATCTAAGAGAGTTTCTTAATCGATAGAGACGCAGAATCTCAGGGGCGATTGCTCCGACACAGCCGATTAAAAATATCTCATAATTGTCTATCATCAGAGATTTTTCGAGTCTGGTTTTGAGAATTATAAATCAATTTTGCTTGAAATTCCCTTAAATTAACTGGTCTTTAGAATTTAACTAACAAGATAATCTCTCAGAGCAGGGGCTAAAGGGTTTTTATGCTTGAGATTCGCTATGGCTCTACTTTCAACCTGACGAACTCGTTCACGACTCAGATTTAACCTTTTACCGATCGCGCTCAAACTCCAAGCTTCGCCATCCTCAAACCCAAATCGCAGTGAAAGAACTTCTCTTTCCCTAGGCTTGAGTAATTTGAGCATTTTCTCAACATCGCGCTTCATTAACCTTTGGGTTATCTCGTCTTCGGGAGAATCAGAATAGTCTTCGATTAGCTGTGATAATTCTGTATCTTCTTCTTTGCCAAC
The DNA here is from genome assembly GCA_030064915.1 of Xenococcaceae cyanobacterium MO_234.B1. Taxonomy (GTDB): domain Bacteria; phylum Cyanobacteriota; class Cyanobacteriia; order Cyanobacteriales; family Xenococcaceae; genus JASJCP01. The sequence continues at coordinate 786 of JASJEK010000325.1, read as the reverse complement.
CCTTAAATCTAAGGATATAGGATCTTTAGTTAGTTTGAGATACTCTAAAACTTGTTCTGGTTCTATACCTATTTCTTGAGCTACTTCCTGGGTAGTAGCAGAGCGATTAAACTTTTGAGCTAGTTCTCTTTGTGCTTTCCTGATTTTGTTGAGTTTTTCAGTAATGTGAACAGGAATCCTAATGGTCTTTGATTGTTGAGCAATAGCTCTAGTGATGGCTTGGCGAATCCACCAATAGGCATAAGTAGAAAAACGATAGCCCTTGCCAGGGTCAAACTTTTCGACACCTCTTTGTAAGCCTAAGCTTCCTTCCTGTATGAGATCCAGGAATTCTACGTTCCGCTTCTGATATTTCTTCGCCACTGAGACTACCAATCGCAGATTAGACTGAACCATTTTGTTTTTGGCAAAAGCCCCTTGGTGTAAAACTTGTTTGAGTTGTTTTTCGGTTAGATCTACTGCATTAGCCCATTGTTTATGATTGACAACCTCTCCTCTTTTTTGTTCGATTTTTTCTTTCTCTGCGACCAGAGACATCATCTTTTGAACTTGTTTACCGAGAATAATTTCTTCTGACTGTTCTAGCAGAGGGATTTTACCGATCTCTTTAAGATAAGTCTGTATCGTATCAGTGGATGGCAAAACTTGATTACTCTTCTCTTTAACTTGGGTAGAATTCATGATTATTTTTTTTTCTTTAAATAAATTGCAATAAAGCCAGGATTTCAATTGTTTTCAAAATGTCACAAAATAACACTTTTCTCTATTTCTTTGTTGCCATTCTCT